>JAKFCR010000261.1:0-3152 GCA_036676545.1 Aeromicrobium sp.
TTGTCATTGGTGGACTTCGTCGACTCGAGTACCGCGGATACGACTCCGCCGGCATTGCTCTCGTGCTCGACGGCACGATCGTCTCGGCCAAGAAGGCCGGCAAGCTGACCAACCTCGACGCCGAGCTCGAAGCGCGCCCGCTGCCCGTCGCCAACACCGGCATCGGGCACACCCGCTGGGCCACCCACGGCGCGCCGAATGACCGCAACGCACATCCTCATCTCGACGAGACCGGTCAGGTCGCCGTCGTGCACAACGGCATCATCGAGAACTTCGCAACGCTGCGTACCGAGCTCGAAGCGCTTGGCCACGAGATGATCTCCGAGACCGACACTGAGATCGTCGCTCACCTGCTGCAGGAAGAGCTCAAGACCAACAACGACCTGTCGGATGCCGTACGTGCCGTGTGCCGCCGTCTCAGCGGTGCGTTCACCCTTGTCGTCTGCGATGCCCGCCACCCCGACGTGGTCGTCGGTGCCCGCCGCAACTCACCGCTAGTGGTCGGTCGCGGCAAGGGCGAGAACTTCTTGGGCTCCGACGTGGCTGCGTTCATCGAGTTCACCCGCGAAGCGATCGAGCTCGGCCAGGACCAGGTCGTCACGATCACGCCCGACGACATCGTCGTCACCGACTTCGACGGCAACCCGGCCGAGACCAAGGATTATCACGTCGACTGGGACGTCTCGGCTGCCGAGAAGGGTGGCTTCGACTGGTTCATGCTCAAGGAGATCGACGAGCAGCCCCAGGCGGTTGCCGACACCCTTTTGGGCCGGCACTCGCCGGACGGACGCCTGCAGCTGGACGAGATGCGGTTGTCGGACGACGAGCTGCGCGAGGTCGACAAGATCATTGTCATCGCCTGCGGCACGTCGTTCTATGCCGCAATGGTCGCCAAATACGCGATCGAGCACTGGACCCGCACGCCGTGTGAGGTCGAGCTTGCCTCGGAGTTCCGCTACCGCGACCCGATTCTCGACAAGAGCACGTTGATCGTCACGATCAGCCAGTCCGGCGAGACGATGGATACGCTCATGGCGATCCGGTACGCCCGCCAGCAGCGAGCCCGGGTGCTCTCGATCTGCAACACCAACGGCTCGACGATCCCGCGGGAGTCTGACGCCGTGCTCTATACGCACGCCGGACCGGAGATCGCCGTCGCCTCCACCAAGGGCTTCCTGGCGCAGATCACCGCCTGCTACCTGCTCGCGTTGTACATCGCCCAGGTCAAGGGCAGCAAGTACGGCGACGAAATAGCCACGATCCTTGCCGAGATCGAGAAGATCCCGGCTGGCATCCAGCGGATGCTCGACGAGGGTGATCAGGTGCGCAAGCTCGCCACGGACCTGGCCGGATCGCGCTCGATCCTCTTCCTTGGTCGTCACGTTGGTTATCCCGTGGCGCTCGAAGGCGCACTCAAGCTCAAGGAGCTTGCCTACATTCACGCCGAAGGCTTCGCCGCTGGTGAGCTCAAGCACGGGCCGATTGCAGTCGTTGAGGAAGGACTGCCGGTGTTCATCGTCGTTCCTCCGAAGGGTCGCGACCAGCTGCAGGAGAAGACCGTCAGCAGCATCCAGGAAGTACGCGCCCGTGGCGCTCGTACGATTGTCCTCGCTGAGGACGGTGACGAGGACGTCGTGCCGTACGCCGATCACCTGATCCGGCTGCCCAAGGTTCCAACTCTCCTACAGCCGCTCGTCGCCACTGTGCCGCTGCAGATCTTCGCCTGCGAGTTCGCCAGCCAGCTCGGTCACGACGTCGATCAGCCGCGCAACCTGGCCAAGTCGGTCACAGTCGAATGATCATCGGAATCGGCGTGGACGTGGTGGACCTCACGAGGTTCGCCGAGACGCTTGAGCGAACGCCGACGATGCGCACACGGTTGTTCACCGACGCTGAACGAGACTTGCCGCTCGAGTCCCTGGCGGGACGATTCGCCGCCAAAGAGGCGCTGGCCAAGGCAATGGGTGCGCCGGCAGGACTTTCCTGGCAGGACTTCGAAATCGTCAACGATTCTCACGGGGCGCCCTCATTCAAGCTTCACGGCGCAGCCCCAGAGCGGCTCGCTGCCCTAGGCATCGAGACCGTGCATGTGTCGATCTCGCACGACACCAGCGTCGCGACGGCGTTCGTCGTGACAGAGCGCTGAGGCTGCACCGTGCTGACGGCACACCTCGTCGCTGACATCCGCGCGGCCGAGGAGGCACTCGCGGCGACATTGCCCGATGGTGAGCTCATGCGCCGCGCCGCCCGCGGTCTGGCCGACCATCTGGACCTGATCCCCGCCGGTGACGTCGTCGTGATGCTGATCGGGCCGGGCAACAACGGTGGCGATGCTCTGTACGCCGCAGTGCACCTGCTGGATCGTGGCGTACGCGTTGACCTGTGCCTGCTCGATGACGCCAAGGTGCACGCTGATGGACTTGCTGCAGCCCAGGCTGCTGGCGCACAGATCGTTGAGAAGCCGAGCGGCCAGCGCTGGTGCCTCGACGCGATCTTCGGCATCGGCGCGCGACCGGGCCTCGAGGGCAAGGCAGCCGACTGGGCCGAGTGGATCACCGAGAGCGATCCCTACACCGTGGCGGTTGACGTACCTTCCGGTATTGGGGTCGACACAGGGACCTCGGATTTGCCTTACGTGACAGCTGACTCGACGATCACTTTCGGAACCTACAAGAACGCGCTCCTCGCCACCCCCGCTGAGTCAGCCGCTGGCATGACTGAGCTCGTGGACATCGGACTCGGTCCACATCTCGCAACCCCGTCCTTGGAGGCGCTCGAGGGCGATGACCGCGACCTGCTGACCGACCTGTTCGCCTGGTTGGACGATCCGGCCAGCCACAAGTACTCGCGAGGTGTCGTCGGCATAGCCGCCGGCTCTGAGCAATACGCGGGCGCAGCTCACCTCTGCGTCGCCGGCGCTCAAGCCGGGATGGCGGGCATGGTCCGCTTCGCCGGTTCGGAGGCGCTGTCTGCCCGCGTCGTCGACCGTGCGCCCGAGGTCGTCGCAGCGCCGGGACGCGTACAAGCCTGGGTCGTGGGCCCGGGCGGCGGTGACGATGTCGCTGCGTTGATCACGGCGGCGCTCGCTGATGGCGTACCCATCGTCCTGGATGCGTCAGCTCTGGAGATCGAGCACCTGCCGGAATCGTTCG
>JAKFCR010000262.1:0-7114 GCA_036676545.1 Aeromicrobium sp.
AGTCGCTCGCACGCCGTCATGAACAACGACAGCGTGACCAGCCGGCGGTCCCCCGCACCGACGGTGAACGTCGACTTCTTGCCGGACTTGAGGGACTTGTAGTCGAACAGCGTCGGCTTCACCTTCGGCTGCGCGATGCCCTCGACCTTGATCGGCAGCAGACCGTCGTTGACCAGCTCAAAGGTGTAGGTGAGCGTCTTGCGGTCGGCGTACCGGACCTGGCGAATCGTGTCCTCGCCGATCTGAAACACCGCCGAGGCTTCCGTCCCCTTGACGCTGACGGGACCAGCGCCCGTGAGCGCCGGAGAGAACGCCGCGTACGCCGGGGCGGCTCCCAGAACCAGTGCCCCGGCCACGAGACCCGCTGCAATGACCTTGCGAGAAGGCAACGTCAGCTCCGTGCGCGACGACGCTGAGCGATGCGCTGCATGCCTACCGCTGCAAGGCCGAGTCCGACCAGGATGGCCGCGCCCGGGGTTGACCCGCCGGTCGACGACAGGACACCGACGAGCGGGCCCTCCGTACGAGCATCCGTCGGCTGCGCGGGATCCTTGAACCAGTTGCACAGCGGCGGGTTGCGCCACAGCTCATCAGCCCGGTTGTACTGGCTGCAGGTCAGGAATCCAGCGTCCTTGACGATCAGGCCGGGCAGCAGCTGAGAGCCGCCACCAGCACAGGAGCCGGGGTTGATCACGAAGTTGTGGGTCGCCTTGCCGCGGGAAGACTTGTTGTTCTCCCAGCAGTTGCCGGTGCCCTGATCGTCCCACCAGTGGTCCATGCCGTTGTGGGCGATCGTGCCGTCGGCCTTGATGCCCATCGTGTTGTTCTTGACCTGGTTGCCGTGCGACGTGTCGAACAGCTTGCTCGGGTCGAACTCGTCACGCAGCGGCGCCGGAACCCAGAACTGCATCGTGCCGTAGCGCCAGTTGTTGTAGATCCGGTTGTTGTCCGTGAGGTTGAAGTTGCCGCCGGCAATCAGTACGCCGGTGCCAACCGGGGTCGGGATGACCGGGCAGACGGTGCCGTTGATGTAACCGCGGTCCTTCATGGGCTTGGCGCAGATGCCCGTGTGGACGTACTTCTTGAAGTAGTTCTGGTTGTTGCTGTAGATGTCGTTGTACGCCCACCGTGCGTGGTCCTGTGGGAGTCCGGGGTGGCCCGGGAACAACGAGTCCGTCGCGATGCCAGTGGCGTTCTCGTAGAACTTGTTGTGGTGCGCATAGACCGAGTTGCCGGCCGTGCCGGAGTAGCCCAGCGCGTTGTGATGGCTCTTGTTGTTGCGGATCTCGATCGCGTATCGCTTGACCGCGATCGTCTTGCTGTCGGCGTTGAGGTCGGACGCCGAGCCGGGGTAGATGCCCGAGTCGCCGTTGTAATAGGCGTCGACGTTCTGGATCAGTCCGTGATCGCTGGCGAACGCGAGGATGCCGTACTCGTCATTGCCGCGAGCCACGAGCCTGTCGACCAGGAAGCCATCGGTCTCCAAGATGTAGACCGAGTTGAACTCAGCCTGCTGGACCGTGAAGTTGCGGAACACGATGCCGTTGACGCGGTCCGTACGAATGCCGTTCAGCTTGCTGAACCGGTTGTCGATCACGACGTCCTTCATGGTGCGACCGGTTCCGACGAGCTGGGTGCCGCAGAACTGGTTGTTGCACTTGATCGACGTGTCGTCGGGGGTCTTGTCGCCCATGATCGCGATCAGGTTGAGGTTGTGCGGGCACTTCAGCTGGTCGGCGTACGACAGCGCGATCGGGCCGTCGCCGTACTCGGGCTCCGCTTGCTGCTCGCCGACGAGGCTGCCGATGTATTGGGTGAGCTGGTCACCGAGTGGGTTCTTGCTGATCGTCTTGATCGACGCGCAGTAGCCCTCGGGCTTGCTGTTCGCGTACTTCGACTCCAGGTAGGTGCCCGGGAGGATGTAGATCGACGTCTTGGTCAGTGTGATGCTGTTGATCGCGTCCTGGATCGACCTGTATTTGCAACGGCTGAGCAGCTGCTTGTTGCGAGTCTTGAGGCCGCCGCTGGGCATCTTGGCGATGAGGTCACTGCTCTTGCTCGTACAGACGACTCGATAGCGCTCGTTGAAGAGCCCCTTGTAGACCGGGACCGTGCCGGTCCCATCAGGGAAGGATGCCGCCCGCTCCTCGTGGGCGCTCGCGGGAGCGGCGATGAGAAGGCTGCCGAACATCGTGGCAACGATGAGAGCGAGCAGGGCGAGGTAGGGACGAGCAGTGCGCATGAAGCCTCCGTGACGTTGCACCAACAACGACGGGGTGTGACTGAGAGTTACGTAAGAAACAGTCTCGGGACGCTAGCTCCTATGATCTGCGGCTCGTCACGGAGCTCACGCGCTATCGTGGCGCATCATCGTTGACCTCACGGGAGACCCTGGTGGACAAACCCCGCATCTTTCTTGGCTCCTCGGGCAAGCAGGCCAAGCTCCTGCAGTCACTGACGCGCGGACTCGAAGAAGTCGCGCAGGTTGAGCCGTGGACGACGGTGTTCAACCCGGGGACGTCGACACTCGATCGCCTCGTGGAGCTCACCGGTGAGGTCGACTTCGCGGCCTTCGTCTTCGCGCAGGACGACTGGACCTCCAACAGCGTCCCGGAGGCGGATCCCGCCGAGGCAGGCCAGGCGTCGCCGCGAGACAACGTCGTCTTCGAGGCTGGTCTCTTTGGTGGCGTGCTGGGCATGCGCCGTACGTTCATCCTTCACGCGAACGGGTCCAAGCTCCCCAGCGACCTGCTGGGTCTGACCTGCGTTCGGTATGACGTACCGACGACGCCGGCTGAGATGAAGGCCATCAACCAGAAGCTGCGCAAGGCGATCGAGGACGAAGGTCGGCTGTCGGCGATCGAGGGCTTGTGGTGGCAGTTCTCCCTCACCGAGCGCACCGAGGGCGAGCCGTCCGCCATCAGCCTGCTGCGAGTGTCGCGGGACCGCAACGGGTCACTCGAGGTGAACGGTCGATCGTGGCAGGAAGACGGCACCCTCTCCGCCCGCTACTGGAGCGAGGCGTCGAAGGAGCAGACCGGCCCGGCCGGCGTGTTCTATTACTGGAACGGCGAACGGCCCCGGCACCCGAACGCGCCCCAGCTCGAGGGGACCGGCGAGATCGTCCTGGAGTCAGTTGACCGCGCCTCCGGCTACTGGACGACTCGCTCGCAGACTGATCCCAACGTGAACGCGCGAACGTCGGGGATCTTCGTACGCGCCGATCCTGCCGACATGGCCACACTCGACGGCAGCGATGCAGCCCAACGCGCCAACCTGATCGCAGAGAAGCTCAACGACTGGAAGTCGATCTCCTAGCTCTTGCGAGTTCGTTCGTCCGGCGCCTTGTAGGTGCCGGTCGTATGGCGTGCCATCAGCAATTGCTCGTTGCCTTTGCCGGCTTCCTGCACGAACTTGATCGCCTTGGCACCTCGGAGCACTGTCGCTTCATGGCCGTGATGCGAGATCACGACCTCCTTGCCACGGACCTCCCACGAGTAGCCACTGGGCCGGCCCTTCATGCGCTGACACCCAGATAGGTGAGCGCGGAGTCGGTGAGCTTGTGGGCGGCGATCCGACTGCGCGCCTCGTTCTCGTACGCCTGGCGGATCAGGTCCTTCTCGTCGACGCCGCCGTCACCGTAGTAGCCCTCGTTGACCCAGCGCTCGTACGTTGCGGCGGTCACCTCGGGGTGGAACTGCCACGCAATCGCACGTGCGCCCAACGAGTCGTCGATGAAGCACTGCGTGCCGCGCCAGGACGTACCGAGTACGCGTGCGTTGGGCGGCGGAGCGAAGACGTCGCTGTGCAGCTGGGCCCACGGACCTTCCGGGCAGAGCACAGGATCGACGGTGTCGACGCGCTGCCAGCCGACCTCGGCCTGGTCGGCGCGCCAGGAGGTGCCGCCGAGCGCGCGAGCCATCAGCTGGGCGCCGTAGCAAATGCCCATCACGGGTGTGTCATCTCGCAGCGCCGCACGTACGAATACCGACTCGGCTTCGACGACGTCTTTCCACTTGGGCTCGTGAGCCGCACGGTCGGACCCGAGCAGCAGGATCAGGTCTGTGTCGCCGATCGAGTCATACGTCGCGAGCTCGTCGCGATCGAGCTGGACGATCTCGCCGCCGAGCTGCTCGAGGCGTTCGACGACGTGGCCGCCGTCGGAGTCGACGACATCAGCAATGACATGGATCCGCATGCGTCCATTGTGCGCTGTCAGCCCTGAACGCAGATGTCCGCGGTCAGCCGTCTTCCCAGCGGCTGCCGCGGACTTCTGTGGGTGGGTCAGTTGTAGACCGGCACCGCGATCTCCGAACCCATCTGCAGGGCGGAGGCGTTGGGGAGGGAGTTGAGCTGCAAGATGTCGTCAACCGTCGAACGGATGTCTCCGTTGGGGTTGGCATCTGCGGCGATCTCCCAGAGGGTGTTGCCCGGCAAGACCGTGACCGTGGTGGTGTCGGGCAGGGCGCCTGCCTTGTCGCCGGCGAGCGTCGACGAGCCGAACATCACCACGAGCACCGCGATGATCGCGAGCGCGATGGTGAAGATGAAGGTCTTGCCGCGACGCGTCAGGCGAAGCGCCGGAGCGACCGGCAGGTCGGGAACGGCGACCAGATGACGGACCGGAAGAACGGTCGTATGGGTCGGGCTGTGATCGATTGCGATGCTGCTCATGGGGTGCCTCCGTGGGGGAAGTGAGACGATTTGTATTGACTTGGTGCGTTCGAGCGAACCCTGTTCTTCGATGTCATTCGATGGTGCGAACAGGCGTTCGATCGAACACATGTACGACATTAGAGGACGAGTCCGACAAAAGCACGCATTTGTCGAACAGAATTTCGAACAGGCGAGTTGTTCCCTGCAATTGCAGGCATAATTTCTTCGACAGGCGGGCATGCCGAACCAGCGATAGCGTCGAGGGATGCTTCTCCGACACGTCAAGGCAGCCTGGAAACAGGCTTCTTCGCGCCAGGCTCCCCTGCTCGCCGCCGGTGTCGCGTTCTACGCATTCCTGTCGCTGTTTCCCGCGATGATCGCCGCGGTGATGCTCTATGGACTCGTCGCCAGCCCCGAGACAGTGCAGCGCCAGTCCGAGGACATCGCGGACGCGTTGCCGGCCGATGCGGCCTCCGTAGTCAACGGCCAGCTCGAGTCACTGACCTCGACGTCCTCCGGTTCCCTGGGAATCGGCTTGGTGATCGCGCTGGCGCTGGCTATCTATGGAGCTTCCGGAGGTGTTGGCAACCTCGTCACGGCGATCAACGCGATGTTCGGGCAGCGCGATCGGCGCAGCTTCATCGAGCAGAAGGCTCGGGCGCTGTTGCTGACCCTGGGCGCGATCATCTTCCTGATCATCGTCATCCTCCTGGTCGCGGTCGCCCCAGCAGTGCTCGACTCAGTGCTTCTCGGGGGTCTGCGCTGGGTGCTGGTTGCAGCTGCGATCGTCCTGGCGATCGGCGTGCTCTTCCGCGTCGCTCCTGATCGACGAGCCGATGCCGGGTCGTTGATCAGCAAAGGCGTGCTGGTCGCCAGCGGACTGTGGATCGTCGCCTCGGTCGGGTTCTCGGTGTACGTCGACAACTTCGGCAGCTACGCCAAGACGTACGGCGCCCTCGCCGGCGTGGTCGTCCTGCTGCTGTGGCTGTGGGTCGGTGTGTACGCCTTGCTGCTCGGCGCAACCGTCGAAGCGCTCGACGAGGAGACCGGGTCACTGGTTGAGTAGGGCGACCGACTCCCAGGAGGACAAGTGGCCGGCTTCATCCCGAAGAATCCCGCGCAGATTCTCAACCGTGCAGACAAGACGCTCCTCAACGTCGACGGCGTGCTCGGCAGGGTCGAAGGCACGTTGGCCACGGTCAGCGAGACGCTGTCATCGGCGGCCTCAACGCTGGAGCAGACGACCATGGTGTTGACCGAGGTGCAGGGCCTGCTCACCGAGCTGCAGGACGAGATCGCTTTGATCCGCCAGGTGCCCGAGATCGCGGCTCAAGTCGCCGAGATCCACGCCATCGTCACGACGCTCGCGGCGAAGGGCTAGAGAACCCGGCCGAGTACGAACGCTGCTGCGCCAACGACGACGGCGAGGAGGATGAGACCGCTGATCAGCTCGATGTTGGGTCGGTTGCCATGCGGGATGTGCGACTCGTTGAGGTCGGCCTCGAAGTCTGGCAGGAGCAGCTGGAGATCGACCGATGCGGCATCAGCCTTGCCCTCCGACGCCAGGAGCGCCCGGGCCGCGGACTCAACACCGTTGAGGTCCGGCGACGTCGTCGTACCGACTCCGCGTACCTCGACATCCCATGCGGTGCCCGACTTCTTGCCCACGACGAGATAGCTCATGAGCCAAGACTACGGTCCCAACACTCGCGACACGCTAATCGAACAGGTGTTTGAATTGAACACCTGTTCGGGGTTACGCTGCCCGCATGACCGACGATCGCACAGCCGAAGTCTCCGAGCTCCCTGACGGGCCGGCCGACTCCACCGGGCTGACCGCCCGCCAGCGCAAGGTGCTGGAGTTTCTGCACGAGGAGATCGCCAAGCGTGGCTACCCGCCAAGCATGCGCGAGATCGGTGCTGCGGTCGGTCTGACCAGCACCTCGTCGGTGGCGCACCAGCTTCGTACGCTCGAGAGCCTCGGCTACGTCAAGCGCGACCCCAACCGTCCCCGTGCGCTCGAGATCTTCCTGCCAGACGTCATGGCAGCCCGCCGCTCGATGGGCGCGGCGAGCGATTCGACGTTCGACGAGACTGGCATCGGCGACGCCATGCCCGCCGCGATCAACGTCCCCATGGTCGGCCGCATCGCCGCCGGTGGACCGATCCTCGCGACCGAGCAGGTCGAGGAGATCTTCCCCCTGCCCAAGTCGCTTGTCGGCGAAGGCACGCTGTTCATGCTCCAGGTCGTCGGCGACTCAATGATCGACGCGGCCATCTGCAACGGCGACTACGTTGTCGTACGCCAGGAGCAGACCGCCAACAACGGCGACATCGTGGCTGCCATGCTCGACGGCGAGGCGACGGTCAAGACGTTCCAGCGCAAGGACGGCCACGTATGGCTGCTCCCGCACAACGAGGCCTACTCCCCCATCGACGGTGACCACGCCCAGATCCT
>JAKFCR010000263.1:0-4332 GCA_036676545.1 Aeromicrobium sp.
GACAACCTGCTGCAGATCCTCGAGTCCCGCCTCGACAACGTCGTCTACCGTGCAGGCTTCGCCCGTACGCGTCGTCACGCCCGCCAGCTCGTCAACCACGGTCACTTCGTGGTCAACGGCGTCAAGACCGACATCCCGTCGTTCCAGGTGAGCAAGCACGACATCATCGACGTCAAGACCAAGTCGCTGGAGACCACGCCGTTCATCGTTGCGCGTGAGACCTTCGACAAGGACACCGTTCCTGCCTGGCTCGACGTTGCGCCCGATCGCGGCCGCATCCTCGTCCACGCCCAGCCCGTACGCGAGCAGATCACCGTTCCGATCCAGGAACAGCTGATCGTGGAGTTCTACTCCAAGATCTGATCCCCAACCGTCTCTGCAAACAGAGAACAACCCGGACCTTCAAATAGAGGTTGGTTCGGAAAGGAAAGAACACAATGCTCATTGCCCAGCGCCCCGCCCTGTCAGAAGAGGTCGTTGACGAGTTCCGTTCGCGGTTCGTCATCGAGCCCCTCGAGCCCGGCTTCGGCTACACCCTCGGCAACTCGATCCGCCGTACGCTGCTCTCGTCGATTCCCGGCGCAGCAGTCACGTCGATCAAGATCGATGGTGTCCTGCACGAGTTCTCGACCATCCCCGGTATCACCGAGGACGTCACCGAGATCATCCTGAACCTGAAGGAACTGGTCGTCTCCTCGGAGAACGACGAGCCCGTCGTGATGTACGTCCGCAAGGAAGGCGCCGGCGCGGTCACCGCTGCCGACATCCAGCCTCCCGCTGGCGTCGAGGTCCACAACCCCGAGCTGCACATCGCAACGCTCAACACCAAGGGCAAGATCGAGATCGAGCTCGTTGTCGAGCGTGGCCGCGGCTACGTCTCGGCCGTGCAGAACAAGTCCGGTGACGAAGAGATCGGCCGTATGCCGGTCGACTCGATCTACTCGCCGGTCCTCAAGGTGACCTACAAGGTCGAGGCAACTCGTGTCGAGCAGCGCACCGACTTCGACAAGCTCGTCATTGACGTCGAGACCAAGAAGTCGATCCTGCCCCGTGACGCGATCGCGTCGGCCGGTTCGACTCTGGTCGAGCTCTTCGGCCTGGCCCGTGAGCTCAACGTCGAGGCCGAGGGCATCGACATCGGTCCCAGCCCGGTCGACGAGCAGCTCGCTGCTGACCTGGCTCTGCCGATCGAAGACCTCAACTTCACCGTGCGGTCGTACAACTGCCTCAAGCGCGAAGGCGTCCACACCGTGGGCGAGCTCATCACGCGCTCGGAGCAGGACCTGCTCGACATTCGCAACTTCGGTTCGAAGTCGATCGACGAGGTCAAGGCCAAGCTCGCTGAGATGGGTCTTGCACTCAAGGACAGCCCGGCTGGTTTCGACCCGTCGGCCGTCATCGACGCCTATGACGACGACGCAAGCTTCGCTGAGGACGAGCAGTACTAACTGCTCGCCTGACTGATCTGAAACTGGAGAAATCATGCCTACGCCCACCAAGGGACCCCGCCTCGGCGGCAGCCCAGCGCACCAGCGGCTGATCCTTGCCAACCTCGCTCAGAACCTGTTCGAGCACGGCAAGATCACGACGACTGAGGCCAAGGCGCGTCGTCTGCGTCCGTACGCGGAGTCGCTCATCTCGAAGGCCAAGAACGACACGGTGGCCAACCGCCGCCAGGTCGTGAAGGTCATTCGTGACAAGAGCATCCTGCACACGCTGTTCACCGAGATCGGTCCCGCCATGGCGACCCGTCCCGGCGGCTACACGCGCATCACGAAGGTCGCGCCGCGCAAGGGCGACAACGCCCCCATGGCCGTCATCGAGATCGTTGAAGCCAAGACGTTCGCCGCTCAGAACCAGGCCCCCAAGAAGCCGAAGGCTGAGCCCAAGGCGGCAGCACCCGTCGAGGCTCCGGCCGACGAGGCTGAGGTTGTCGAGGCTGACGTCGTCGATGAGGCACCTGTTGCTGACGATGTCGTCACCGAGGCTCCGGCCGAAGAGGTCCTCGAGACCGAAGCGCCCGTTGCTGAGGCAGAGGCTGAGGCTGAGGTCACCGAGGAGGCTCCTGCAGAGGAAGCCGCCGAGGACGACGCCAAGTAGGCAAACGCTCGTTCAGAAGGCCCGTCACCGCAAGGTGGCGGGTCTTCTGCGTTCCGCTCGGAAGACATCGAGCGCGTCATCATCTGGTGCAGGCGATGGGTGTCGCGTTCGGCTCTTTTGATCCTCAACCATTGATACGATTCAGCGTCGCGTTGATCCTCGGGAGTGATCGCGCCAAGCCCGGGGAAGCGCACATGTCTTTGCTTCGACGATCATTTTCCGCTGGCATTGTCGGCGCACTCGCCGTCAGCACCATGTCTGGCGGTGTGACCGCCGCCGAAAAGCCGGAGCCGCCGGCTCAGCTGAGCACCGTTCGCCCGACAATGGCAGCTGGCTTGATCGTCAAAACGACCACCTCCACAGCCAGTTCCGCCCTAGTCCGTGCCGCCGACCGTGCACTGCCATCTGGCATCGATGTGACCCGGGTCCGCAAGAGCGCTTCCGGCGGTCGAACCTCGGTGCTCCCCACCAGTAGACGACTGACGGCGGCCGAGGCGGAGACGGCAACTGCGGAACTGCGGAAGCGATCCGACGTGGTGTGGGCAGCGCCCAACTACATCCTGCGGGCGTTCACCGACCCGCCCGTCCCCGCGAGTGACTCGTACTTCGTGTCGGACAAGGCGCGTCAGGTGTGGGATTGGCGATCCAGCGCGAACTCGACTGTCAGGTCCGTAATGGGCTCGCCCAACAGCTTCGGCAACGGCGGGTACAGCTCGCGGGCGCCGTACGCGTGGAGGGCGACGAGGGGTGCGGGCGCTGTGGTTGCTGTTCTCGACACCGGCATAACCGCGCACCCCGACCTGCCGACCTGGAACGGAACGACGGCGAGCGAGCGCATCCTTCCGGGCTACGACTTCGTGAGCCAATACAAGTTCGTCGATGGAACTCTCGAGGACACCGGACGTGACGACGACGGGTGGGACTCCAACCCACAAGATGAAGGCGACTGGGAGCGTGCGAACGACTGCTACCCAGGCAGCTCCAGGTCGAACAGTTCCTGGCACGGGACTCACGTGGCAGGCATTCTCGCGGCCACGAAGGACAATGGTTCAGGAGTCGTCGGTGTTGCGCCAGAGGCCGAGATCCTGCCGGTCCGCGTGCTTGGGCTGTGTGGTGGCACGATCGACGACTTCGGTGCCGCGATGAAGTGGTCGGTGGGTCTCCCCGTGACCAATCCTCTAACGGACATGCCCGTGCCGATCAATGCGCGCCCGGCGGATGTCATCAACATGTCGCTTGGCGCCTACACCTCCTGCACCAGCGACAACGCAGCTCCGATGCGTGAGGCCATCTCGGCAGTGCGCGCAACCGGAGCGGTCGTCGTCGCCGCGGTGGGCAACGATGGCGTAAACATCGCGGACCATCCCGTGGTGCCGGCCAGTTGTAAGGATGTGCTCAGCGTCGCGGCCACGAGTGAGTATGGCGACCGGGCGGGATATCGCAACTCCCTGGGGAAGAAAAGTGCCTACTCCAACTATGGGAATCCTGTCGACGTCTCAGCTCCTGGCGGCGACGCCTTCTGGAGCAGCAGCGGTGGCATCGTCTCAACGATCAACTCTGGAACCACCACGCCAGTCAGTTCGGCTTATGCGCGGTATATGGGGACGAGTATGGCGACGCCCGTGGTCTCGGCCGCGGCGGCACTGCTCAAGTCTGTGAATGGCGACCTCATGGCGGAGGAGGTGGACAGGGCGATCAGGGGCTCCGTACGGTCGTTCCCGGGCCGACGCTATGGATCCTCGGACTACTTCCTGCCCTGTTTCACCAGTGGCTGCGGGACTGGAATCCTAGACCTGAGCAAGATCCAAGTGCCGCTTTCAAAGCCGACAATCCTTGGCGAGCCGATAATCGGCGAGCCTCTGACCGTGACCAGCGGCAGTTGGCTTCGCACTCCCACCGAGTTCACCTATGAGTGGTTCCGCGACGGCGCGTCGTTCTACAACAAGAACGGTGCGACGTACTACCCGACGCGTGCAGACGTGGGCAAGGAGATCTCGGTCAGTTTGAGACCGGACAACGAGGAGTTCCGGGGTTTCGCCTCGGTTTCGGCACCTACCTCGCCCGTGCCCGATGGTCCTGATGTCGCAGTCACGGGCCTGCCGTCCGAGGTGAAGTACGGCGTCGGCGCTACAGCCACCGTGACTGTGTCCAGCGACGGCTCACCGGTCGACGGCGAAGTGGAGTTGCGACGCGGCGACAAGGTTCTGGCGAGGCAGGCGATTACTGGCGGCA
>JAKFCR010000264.1:0-14795 GCA_036676545.1 Aeromicrobium sp.
CGACGGATGCGGCGGGCAGCGCCCTTGCCGAACTCGGTACGTGCCTCGGCGGCGATCTTGATCTCAGCCATGAAGAGTTTCTCGTTTCGATGCGTTGTGGTTGCGAAGTTGGTGGCTGCCCGGAGAGGCGCTCAACACAGCACTCCTGTGGAGCGCCCTGTCGATCACGGTTCCGAAGAACCCTCGCCGAGGCAACTCAGCGATCTTATCGCAGCGAACCCCCACGACCCAATTCGAGTCAGGCGTCCCGGATCGCCTTCGCCACCACGCCGACAACAGCCCCCATGGACGCGAACAGACCAGCGATGAACACGGCCACGAACAATCCGGTGAACACCAAGGGCGCGATGCCGTCAGGGCTGTCATCGAAAATCAGTCCGATCCAGACGATGCAGACCGCGGTCAGGATCCCCAGGATGCCGCCGATGATCAACCCGACGATCGCTCCACGCTTCATGCTGGTCAGTTCTTGAAGAGACTGGTGACTGAACCATCTTGGAAGACTGCAGCGGTGGCTTGTGCCAACAGCGGGGCGATCGAGAGGACCGTGAGCTTGTCGAAGCGCTGGTCGTCAGACAAAGGCAACGTGTTGGTGACGATGACCTCGCACGCTGTCGAGTTCTTGAGCCGGTCAACGGCAGGACCCGAGAACACGGCATGCGTCGCGACGATGACGACATCGTCAGCACCGTCGGCCATCAGCGCCTCTGCGGCCTGGACAATCGTGCCGCCAGTGTCGATGAGGTCGTCAACCAGAATGCATACGCGACCTTCGACTTCACCGACGACGCGGTTGGCCTTGGTCTCGTTGGGCTTGGTCTCGTCACGGGTCTTGTGGATGAACGCCAGTGGCGCTTCGCCGAGGGCGGATGCCCACGACTCGGCCACCTTGATACGACCGGCGTCAGGCGAGACGACCGCTAGGGGCTTCTTGCCGTACTTCTTCTTCACGTAGCGCGTGAGGATCGGCATGGCCAGCAGGTGATCGACGGGTCCATCGAAGAAGCCCTGGATCTGAGCGGTGTGGAGATCGACCGTCATGAGTCGGTCGGCGCCGGACGCGAGGAAGAGGTCAGCCATCAGGCGAGCAGAGATGGGCTCGCGGCCGAGGTGCTTCTTGTCCTGGCGGGCGTAGCCGTAGAACGGCAGGATCACCGTGATGCGCTTGGCCGATGCGCGCTTGAGAGCGTCGATCATGAGCAGCTGCTCCATGATCGCGTCATTGATGGGCTGCGCGTGGCTCTGCATTATGAACGCATCGCAGCCGCGTACGGACTCTTCAAACCGGACGTAGATCTCGCCGTTGGCGAAGTCGTACGCCGTGGTGGGCACGAGATCGATCTGGAGAAGGTCAGCCACCTCCTGTGCCAGCACAGGGTGTGCGCGTCCCGAGAACAACATGAGGTTCTTGGTGGGTGCGCGCTTCGAGAGGCTACTGACCATCTGAGTCGACCTTCTTTGCGTCACGCGCTGCCTGGGCGGAGGTGGTGTCGGGCCGCTTCTGCTCGACCCACCCCTCTATGTTCCTCTGCTCACCCTTGCTGACGGCAAGCGCCCCGGGCGGAACGTCCTTGCGGACGGTCGTACCGGCGCCGGTGTGTGCACCATCGCCGATCGAGACAGGCGCGACGAACGTGTTGTTGGACGCCGTCCGCGCGTGTTTGCCGACTGTCGTGCGGTGCTTGTTGACGCCGTCGTAGTTGGCGAAGATCGTGCCAGCGCCGATGTTGGTGCCCTCGCCTATCTCGGCGTCGCCGACATACGAGAGGTGCGGCACCTTGGCGCCGTCGCCGATTCGCGCGTTCTTGGTCTCGACGAACGCGCCGATCTTGCCCTTGGCTCCGAGCTCGGTGCCGGGGCGGAGGTAGGCGAACGGGCCGACGGTTGCGTCCTCGCCGATGACGGCGTCGGAGCCGTGCGTACGGATGACGGTCGCGTTGGCACCGACCTCAACATTGCGGAGCGTGGTGTCGGGGCCGATCGTCGCGCCTTCGGCAACAGACGTGGCGCCGAGAAGCTGCGTACCGGGCATCAGCGTGACATCGGATGCGAGAGTGACGGCCGAGTCGATCCAGGTGGTCTCCGGATCGACGATGGTGACGCCCTCGCTCATCCAGTGCTGCGTCTGGCGCCGGTTGAGCTCGCGACCGAGGCGCGCCAGCTGGGCGCGATCGTTGACGCCTTCGGTCTGCCACACGTCCTCGAGCAGGTGCGCGCCGACTGGGCGACCCTCGTCGAAGGCCAGGCCGGCGATGTCGGTGAGGTAGAGCTCGCCCTGCGCATTGTCGGACTCGAGGCGCGTGATGGCGTCGATGAGGAAGGCAGCTTCGACGGCGATGATCCCACTGTTGATCTCGCGGACCGCGCGCTGTTCGTCTGTGGCGTCCTTGTCCTCGCGGATCGCGGTCACGTCACCGGCGTCATTGCGCAGGATGCGGCCATAGCCAGTGGGGTCGTCGAGCTCGGCAGTCAGGATCGTGACCGCGCGACCCGCAGAACGGTGGTCGACGAGCAGCTCGGCCAAGGTCTGCGACGAGAGGAGGGGCACGTCGCCGTACGTCACCAGCACCGTTCCGGTCGGCGCATCATCGAGAGCGTCGAGAGCGACCTGCACCGCATGGCCGGTGCCGCGCTGCTCCTCCTGCACGGCATGGATGACGGTGGAGCTGAATGCTTCGATCGCCGCGGAGACCTGGTCGCGCTCGTGACCGACGACGGCGACGAGAGTCGAGGCGCCAGCTCCGCTGGCGGCACGCAGCGCGTGCTCGATCATGCTGCGGCCACCGACCTCGTGGAGGACCTTGGCCTGCGCGGACTTCATCCGCGTCCCTGCACCGGCGGCGAGGACGATCGCGGTGACCTGTTCAGACACTTTTATGTCGCCCTTCTTGGTGGAGCTCCCCGGGTAGGAGTCGAACCTACGTCGCTAATCCGCATTCAAAGTGCGGCGGGCCCTGCCGGCAGACCAACCGGGGATTGATTTATATGCCCGCCAGGCGGTCGGCCAAACTTCTGGCCGGCAGACCAACCGGGGATTGCTTTCTGGTGCCATATGTTGCTCGATCAAGCGTACCGGTACTACTCCGCTTGCCTTGCGACGGCGAAGACGCGCGCGAATGGGAAGACGGTGCCGTGCGGCGTACGCGGATAGGCCTCGCGAAGCGCCGCTTTGTACTCGTCGACGAACTCTTCGCGCAGACCCTCGGGCAGAGCCTGGATGATCGGCCGGGCACCGGTGCTGGAGATCCAGTCGAACACGGCGTCCTCCCCGTGCAACACGTGCATATACGTCGTCTCCCACAGGTCGACCTGCCAGCCGAGGTTGCTGAACAGCTCGAGGTACGCCTCGGGTGGAGTTCCGCGATCTCCGTGCAGGTCTTCGGTGTGGCTCGCGTACGGGCCGCGCGACGAGATCTCGTGCAGCAGCGTGTGGCTCGGGCCGGCGTAGTTGAACGGCACCTGCAGCGCGAACGTGCCACCAGGCGCGACAGACGAGTTGAGCCGTTCGATGACCGTGAGCTGATCAGGAACCCACTGGAACAGCGCATTCGAGACGATCGCGTCGACCTCGCCATCGGGCGCCCAGGTGGAGACGTCAGCGACCTCGTACGTGGCCTGGTCGTCCTGGTTTTCGGTGTTGGCGCGCTCGATCATCTCCGGTGAGGAATCGATTCCGTGAATCGTTGCGTCGGGCCACCGCGTACGCAGGACTGCCGTCAGATGCCCGGGCCCACACCCGAGGTCGACGATCGAGCGCGGCTCGCCCTGGATGCGGGCCACGAGATCGAGGAACGGCCGCGAGCGGTCATCCGCAAACTGCAGGTAGTGCGCCGGATCCCAGCTCAAACCATCGCCCGTTCGTACTGGCCTGCGAGCGACATCAACCGGGCATCGTCGCCGCGACGGGCGATGAGCTGGATCGAGAGCGGCAACCCCTCCTCGGCGGTCTTGCCAGCCGGCATCGACACCGCGGGGATTCCCGCGTGGTTCCACTGCGCTGTGTAGGGATAGAACGAGTTCATCGCCAGGACGGTGCGCAGCGGGCCCTTGCCCTTCCAGTTCTCCACCGGCACGGCGGGCCCGGACATGACCGGCGTCAGGAGCACGTCGACGCCGAGCTTGTCGTGGATGCCGTCGCCCCACTCCTGGCCCTTGCGAATCGCCCAGTCGACAGCCTTCTTGCCGAACGGCCGACCGAGGCGGGCGATGCCCTTCGTACGCTTCTCGAGCTTCGACGGATCGTCGGTGCCATCGGCCGCGTCACGGATGCCGGCGAGATAGCGGACCGTGAGCGACTTCGAGTCGGTGTCGTACGGGATCTTCACCTCGGTGACGATGTGCCCGGCAGCTCGGAACGTCTCGGCGGCAGCCTCAAGCGCCGCGCGTACGCGGGGATCGAGCGGCAGAGCCTTGGTCGCAGCAGCTGCGCTGTAGGAAAGGCCGACCCGCAACGGCTCGGGATCCTTGGCTGCGGCTGCGACCAGCGAAGTCGGAAACGTTCCGAAGGTGTCGAGGAACAGCGCACTGTCTGCCACGCGCTGAGCCAGGCTGCCCTGGGTCGACAGGTCGTGCCAGCCACCTGAGCTCGGCATCGTGTGGTGAGTCGGCTTGAAGCCCACCAGCCCGCAGCACGAAGCGGGTATGCGGATCGATCCGGCGCCGTCCGAGGCGGTGGCGATGCCGACTGCACCCGCAGCGACCAACGCCCCTGAGCCTCCCGACGAACCGCCGGGCGTGTGCGCGTTGTTGTGCGGATTGCGAGTGATGCCAAGGGCGTCCGACTCGGTGAACCCGAAGATCGCGAGCTCCGGGAGGGCTGCCTTGGCGACGATCACAGCACCAGCCGCTCGAAGCGCTGCGACGAGATCGCTGTCCTGATCCGCGACCGTCGAGGTCGAGTTGCTGCCCTTGCCAGTCACCTTGCCGGCGATGTCGAGGTCGTCCTTGACCGCGATCGGGATACCGAGGAACGGTCCTGACTCCCCTGACGCCCGCCTGGCATCCGCGGCATCAGCGGCTGCGAGTGCCTCGTCGGCGAATACGGCGACCGTCGCGTTGATCGCCGGATTGGCACGATCGATGGCGGCCAGAGCTGCCTCGGTGAGTTGGCGCGATGTCAGTCCACCGCTGGCGAGGAGTTCCGCCTGCCGGGTCGGACCTGCGGCAAGGGCGTCGGCTGGATTCATACCGCGAATCTATGCGCTACTGACACTCCTGAGCGAGCCGCGCCATGATCTCCTGATCGGCAACGTCTGTCATCTCCAGGTCCTGGTCGACCATCTTGTCGAGAATGCAGTTCGCAACGCTCTCCGGCACACCCTGACCTGTCATGCCCGTGATGAACGATTTGCGAAAGGCCGGGTCATTGAAATCCACGCCGCCCTCGTCGAGGTTCTCCGCCAGATCGCCGAACTCGTCCTCCGACATGTTCTCAGCGCACTTGGCCCCCGCCTGCGACGCGATGGTCTGCTGTTCCGAGGCCTTGAGGTCCATGAACTTCTCGAGGCTGCCGGCTTCCTTCTTGATCCCCGAAATCGCGCAATCCTCCATCTTTTTGGAGAATCCAAGCTTCTTGAGCTCAGCGCGAGCGTCCGCCTCGGGATCGCCCCCGCCGCAGCCGGTCAACGTCACCGACAGGAGCAAACCGACAAAGGCCATGGCAGCAGTTTTCATGCGGTGGAATCTAACAGCCCTGGGGTCCTCCATGCACCGCAGATTCCTCTCGACGTCAAGAATCTTGACGCATACGATAGAGGCATGTCCCGCGCACAGGAAGATGACGTCGATCGACTCATCGCTGCTTGGCGCCGGGAACGCCCCGACATGGATGTCACGCCGATGCAGGTGCTGAGCCGGGTCACTCGACTCGCGCTGCATCTTGATCGCGCACGCAAGCAGGCATTCGCCGATCACGATCTCGAGTCGTCGGAGTTCGACGTACTGTCCGCCCTGCGACGAGCAGGCAAGCCCTATCAGCTGTCCCCCGGGCAGCTCGTGCAGGAAACGCTGGTGACCAGCGGCACGATGACCAACCGCGTCGACCGACTGGTCAGCAAGGGACTCGTCGAGCGGCTCCCCGATCCTGCCGATCGGCGAGGTGTCCAAGTGCGGCTGACCTCACCCGGCAGGGTCGCGGTCGATGGCGCGATCGACTCGCTGCTCGAGCACGAGCATGAGCTGCTTGCCGGCCTGTCGCCGGACGAGGCCAAGGCGCTCGCCGACTCACTTCGTACGCTGTCGCGCCCCTTCGACCACTGACAGTTGCCCAGCGGTGACCACGTAAACTCGTGCGGTGGCACATCTTCTCGGCGTCGAATCTGTTGGCGTGGACTTCCCGACCAAAACCGTCTTCGAGTCGGTGACGCTCGGCATTGACGAAGGCGACCGCATCGGCATCGTCGGCCGCAACGGCGACGGCAAGTCGACACTGTTGTCGATCCTGTCGGGGCGCCTCGAGCCGCACTCCGGGCGGGTGACTCGCCGCGGCGGTGTGACGATCGGCGTGCTCGACCAGACCGACACGCTCGACCACGACCAGACCGTCGGCCATGCCGTGGTCGGCGACATCCCTGAGTACGAATGGGCGGGCGACGCCAAGATCCGCGACGTGATCGACGGTCTCGTCTCCGACATCCCATGGGACTCAACCGTCGGAACGCTGAGCGGTGGTCAGCGCCGCCGCATCGCGCTGGCTCGCCTGCTGATCGGCGACGATGACGTGCTGTTCCTCGACGAGCCCACCAACCACCTCGACGTCGAAGGCATCACCTGGCTGGCCGGGCACCTCAAGACGCGTTGGCCGCGCAACTCCGGCGGGCTCTTGGTCGTGACTCACGACCGGTGGTTCCTCGACGAGATCTGCACGGCAACGTGGGAGGTGCACGACGGGATAGTCGAGCCTTTCGAAGGTGGCTACGCGGCGTACATCCTGCAGCGGGTCGAGCGCGACCGGCACGCCTCCGCAACCGAGTCCAAGCGCCAGAACCTCATGCGCAAGGAGCTCGCCTGGCTGCGCCGTGGCGCACCCGCACGTACCGCCAAGCCGAAGTTCCGCATCGACGCCGCCAACGCGCTCATCGAGAACGAGCCGCCGCCGCGCAACCCGATCGAGCTCAAGCAGATGGCGACCGCACGACTGGGCAAGGACGTCGTCGACCTGCTCGACGTGTCGGTCTCATACGACGACCTCCACGTACTCAGGAATGTCGAGTGGCGCATCGGGCCGGGCGAACGTACCGGCATCCTCGGCGCCAACGGCGTCGGCAAGTCGACGCTGCTCAACCTCGTGATCGGCAAGGGCCAGCCGACGACGGGACGGGTCAAGCGCGGCAAGACCGTCAAGGTCGTCGCCCTGACACAGGAGCTCAACGAGCTCAAGGAAGTCGCCAACGACCGCGTGAGTGACGTCATCGGGCGTCAACGCACCGCGTACGTGTCAGGCGGCAAGGAGATGACGCCGTCGCAGCTGCTCGAGCGGCTCGGCTTCTCGAATGCGCAGATGGCCACTCCCGTACGCGATCTGTCCGGTGGCCAGAAGCGTCGCCTCCAGCTCTTGCTCATCCTGCTCGACGAGCCCAATGTGCTGGTGCTGGATGAGCCGACCAACGACCTCGACACCGACATGCTCGCCGCGATGGAGGACCTCCTCGACGGCTGGCCCGGCACACTGCTCGTCGTCTCGCACGACCGCTACCTGCTCGAGCGCATCACGGATCAGCAGTACGCGATCCTTGACGGCCACTTCCGGCACCTGCCAGGCGGTGTCGACCAGTACCTGAGGCTTCGCAAGGAGCAGGATGCACGTCCGGTCTCCAGCACCCCTGTCGCCGCGGTGTCGGGACTGTCGAGCGCCGAGCTGCGCAACACCAAGAAGGAAATCGCGTCGATCGACCGCAAGATGGAGAAGCTGACGGCTCGCATCGACGCCCTTCACACGGAGATGGCTCAGCACGATCCCGCCGACGTTCCCGGGCTCACGGCGATGACCAAGGAAGTCGCTGACCTCGAGAAGCAGGTGTCAGACCACGAGCACCGCTGGATCGAGCTCTCGGAACTGATCGACGCCTAGGGCGTGTCTGACAGACCGCGCAGTTGATCCGGGCGTTATCCGCGCCTGGCTGCCAAGGCCGAGGGCCGAAGCCATACCAGGGTTGTCTCGCGAGGTCCGAGAACGTAGGCAGCCGGGATGCGGGGACGTCCGGGCGGCGCGGGGTCTGTCAGACACGCCCTAGGCGAGTCTGGCGCCGGGCACCGGGCCGTGCGACTGCACGACATCGGCGCAGGCGGCAGCACTGGTCAGTGCGAATGCAATGTCGAGGCTGTGCTGTTCATCCGACGCGAGGAACATCGCCGTCGGACCGGAGCCGGAGAGGATCGCGCCGAGTGCGCCCGCCTCGATGCCGACTTCGAGGGTGTCCTGTAGCTCGGGACGGAGTGACAGCGCCGCCTCGGTGAGGTCGTTGGAGAGCGCGTCGCCGAGGGCATCCGCATCGCCAGCTCGCAGGGCAGCGAGAAGCGCATCGGGCACCTTGGGGTCGGGCACCTTGCCATCGGCATTGAGCCGGTCGAACTCTGCGTACACGGCGGCCGTCGACAATCCTTCGGCCGCGATCGCGAACACCCAGTGGTACGAACCGCGGGCCAGGACAGGACTGATGGTCTCGCCACGGCCGCCGCCGACCGCATTGCCGCCATGCAGCAGGAACGGCACATCGCTGCCGAGCTTGGCGGCGAGGAACTCGAGGTCTGCACGTCCGAGGCCCGTGCCCCATGCGTCGTTGCACGCGACCAGCGAGGCAGCAGCATCGGCGGAACCGCCGGCCATACCTCCGGCAACAGGGATGACCTTGCGGATCGCCAGGTCCACGCCGCCGACAAAGCCCGTGTGGTCGCGCAGTAGCTTCGCCGCCTTCACCGCGAGGTTGTTGTCGTCCTCCGGCACGGTGGCCAGCTCGGAGCGTACGTCGAGCTCAGAATTGACGATGACGTTGATCTCGTCATCCGCACGACTGGTCGCGCGGACCTCGTCGTGCAGCCCCACGGCCTGGTAGACCGTGGCGAGCGGGTGATAGCCGTCATCGCGAACCGGTCCGACACCCAGGCACAGATTGATCTTGGCTGGGACCCGGACTGTGGCGACGTTCACCCGGAACAACCTAGTGCGTGGGGCCAACCACAGTCCGGAGACCTAGAAGGTCTTGTCCTCCACCACGTCGAGGTTGTGGAACGTCGGTGGCCCGTCAAGGAGTGCTGCGAGCTTGGCGGCGAACTCGCCGGTCTCCGGGAGGTTGGAGTTCTCCATCGCCGACTCGTACGAGTCGAAGAAGACGATCGTCATGAACTTGCTCGGATCGTCGCGATCCTGCGTCCTGATCGACCTACGTACTGTGTATCGGCCCTCGGTGCTCGCCTCGAGCTCCGCGACCGCCGCCTCGATCTCCTCGCCGCGCGTCGTGTGTCCTTCGATGATCTGAATGAATGTCATGCCCCTGCTCCTTTGCAGACTGACTTAGCCGCACGCTACTCCTCAAGAAGAGGGTGGATACGGCAAAGTCAGCAGGTCAGGTTCTCAAGGTCTTACTGGTGTACGACAGCCTCGGCGGAGCCGATGTAGATGTTAGTGCCGACCGGCAGCCCGAGGCTTGCAGTGCTGAGCGTGATCCGGACCGCGTTCACCTTGGCGGCATACCGGTCGCCAGGAAGCTCGGTGATCTTCTGCTCGTTGAGGACGACCTTGCCGAGCCCGGAGATCGTGTACGCCGTGTTGGGAGGAACGTCGTAGTCGCTGTACTCCTTGGTGCCGGACTTGAGCCGCGTGACGTGCATCGTCGTCGAGGCGGAGAACGTGGCGTCCTCAGTCGGTCCCGCGAAGTAGGTCTGTCCCGCCCGCGCGGTCACGTCAATGCCCTCGATGAGCAGCCCGGCGGCCTTGAGCCTGGCGATCCTGACGGACGACAGCGCCTCAGCTCGGTTGCTCAGGTTCGGAAGGGGCGCACTCTTGGCGAGCGTCTCGATGCCGAAGGCCTCGATCCCTGGCGCGAAGAAGAACCCGTCAAGGCTGAACCTGGCCGCAGTGTTCGAGTCCACGCCTCCTCCTGCGCTCTTGGGCACGTTGGCGACGGCCACCTTGCGAGTGGCGATCGTGAGCAGGTCGGCGATGTTTGCGTCGATGTACACGCCGACTGCGCTGCCGTCGTACCGGTCACCGGTCCATGAATAACCCGACTTGCCCAGGTCGTATGCGAGAACGGAGATGAGATCGAAGCTGGGGGCCGGCAGCTCGATGGGAGTGGTCTTCTCCCCGTTGCTCACGTCAACCAGCCCTTCCGTGTCGCCTGCGGGCGGACCGGGGACATCCTCGGGCTCAGCTGCTGTCTCAGCAGCATCAGGGGCTGCGGGCGTTTCCGACGCAGTCGCCTGAGGTTCTCCTTCCGCTGCCGCTGACGGCGACAGGGTTTGGATCGACAGGGCAGTCACGGCAACGAGGCTCGCTACAGCCGACATCTTGAACTTGAGACGCATCGAGGACTCCAACCGGTCAGGAATACGTTGTGTGTCCCAACTAACTGTCCAACGCCACCTTGGTTACGCGAATGCGCTCGCAGCCGTACGACTGGCTACAGAAACTGGCCGAGGCGGGCGAACTCTTCGATGCCCAGAGATTCGCCGCGCGCCTGGGGCGAGATGCCGGCCTTGACCAGCGCTTCTTCCGCGGCGGCACCCGAGCCAGCGAGCACTGACAGTGCGGCACGCATGGTCTTGCGGCGTTGGGCGAAGGCGGCGTCGATGACCGCGAACGTACGCAACCGATGCGCTTCATCTCCCGGCTCGGGACGACGCTTCCAGGCGACCAGCGAGGACTCGACATTCGGCATCGGCCAGAAGACATTACGACCGACAGATCCGGACAGCCGCATCTCGGCGTACCAAGCAGACTTCACCGACGGCACACCGTACGTCTTCGAGCCCGGGCCGGCAGCCAAACGATGCGCGACTTCGGCCTGCACCATCACCAGACCCGTCTGGATCGACGGGAAGCGCTCGAAGAACGTGAGCAGCACTGGAACGGACACGTTGTACGGGAGATTGGCCACCATCGCCGTCGGCTCTGGGCCGGGCAGCTCGGTGACCTTCATGGCATCGGCAACGACGAGCTCGAAGTTGTCGACCTGGTCGGGCGCGTACGAGGCGACCGTCGACGGCAGCTGAGCAGCCAGCACCTCGTCTATCTCGACGGCAGTGACATGGCGCGCGACCTCGAGCAGGCCGAGGGTCAATGAGCCAAGACCGGGACCGATCTCGACGACCACGTCATCGGGACCGATTCCGGACGTCTTGACGATGCGGCGAACCGTGTTGGCATCGGTGACAAAGTTCTGCCCCCGCTGCTTGGTGGGCCGAATCCCGCAGGACTCAGCCAGCTCTCGGATGTCGGACGGACCGAGGAGCCGCGGCGGTGTCAGTCGAACCTCGCGTGGGCGCATCCCCATTGGCCCCAGCCCGAACGAGCTTGAAGGATCTTGGCGTACTTGATCTGCACTTCACGGCTGTGCTGGTGAGGCAGACCGGGCCCGCCCACACTGCGCCACGTGGCGGCACTGAACTGCAGACCGCCGTAATAGCCGTTTCCGGTGTTGATCGACCAGTTGCCGCCGGACTCGCATTGGGCGATCTTGTCCCAGACGCTGTCCGGCGGAGTCGTGGCAGTGCCATGTGACTCAACCTGACCCACCGGCTTCACCAGCACCTCGCTGGTCAGCACGATGCGGTCACGGAGCTTGCCGTCGGCCATGACAAGAGTGACCTTCTCGCGGTTCTTGCCCTTCTTGCCGGCCTTAAGGACGTCGACCTCGCCCTTCATCGCCTCGGGATCCTTGCGGACCTCGACGGGGAACTTCACGCGTACGACCTCGGTCTTGGTGACCTTCTCGATGCGAACGACCTTGAGCTTCTGGTCTGGCTTCACGAAGGCGGAATTGCCGGGCTTGACCTCGTCATCCTTGTCGAGCTCGACCTTGGCCTCTTCGAGCACCTTTGCAACGGTGGGCTCCTTGGTCGTCACCTTCGTGGACTTGCCGTCGGCAACAACGGTCAGAGTCTTCTCGGTGCTGACGACGATCTCCGAACCCTTGCGAGACAGCAGAGCGGAGCGCTTGTCGGACACGTACGCGTCCGCGGCCGGCTTCACGCCGAACTCGTCGAGAGCCTCACCGACCGTTCGGTCGAAGACGATGTGTTTCGTGACGGTGCCGTCGACGGCGAGGGTCACAGGCTTCGCGTACGAGATGTCGATCGAGTCGCCGTCACTAACGGTTGCACTCGGCGACGGGCTGAGCTTGTCCCCGTCGTTGATCGTGATTTCCCTGGCGGCCAGGACGTCGGAAACCGTGTCGCCGAACGTACGGACAGTGCCCTTCTGTCCGTCGATCGTGACGGTGATGGTCTTGCTGAACGCGCCATATGCGGCGGTACCGCCAGCAACGATCAGGACGATCGCGAGGTTGAGAGCGATCAGCGAAGTCGATTTGTGCGGGAGCCGATGAGCGGCGCGGTGTGCATGGGGCACTGCGTAATCCTTGGAATCCGAGGTCATGGCAGTCTCTCACCATAGCGAGGGCATCCGCAGGGTCAAATTCGTTCTGGCCAGGACCCGCCGTAGGCCCGATCGGTGTTGGCATTGATGTCCTGGCACAGGTCACCAGTAGAAATCCCTAGCGTTTCAGACATTAATCGCACTGTGAGCGGGATCAGGTAGGACGCATTCGGCTGTCCGCGGTGCGGCGAAGGTGTGAGGAAGGGCGCATCCGTCTCCACGAGGATTCGGTCGCGTGGAGTGACCAGCAGCGCCTCCCGCAGGTTGGCGGCGTTCTTGAATGTGACGGTGCCGGCGTACGACAGGTAGGCACCTCGCTCGACACACTCCCTGGCGAAGTCAGCGTCGCCTGAGAAGCAGTGCATCACCGTACGGTCCGGGATCCCCTCGTCGTCGAGGACCTCCAGGACGTCGGCGTGCGCGTCACGATCGTGGATCATCAGCGCCTTGCCATGCCGCTTGGCCATCCGGATGTGCTGACGGAACGAGTGGTGCTGCGCTTCCTTGCCCTCGTCGCCGGTACGGAAGTAGTCGAGCCCGGTCTCACCGATGGCGCGTACGTGGTCGCCCGACCCGCCCAGCGAGTCGATCTCCGCGAGCGCCTCCTCGAGCTTGCCGGCTTCGGCGAGACGCGGAGCCTCGTTCGGATGCAGAGCGACGGCAGCGACAACCGAGTCGTATGCCTGCGCGGTCTCGACCGCCCAGCGCGCACCCGGCAGATCACAACCGACCTGCACGATGCGGGTGATGTTGACTGCGGCCGCGCGGTCGAGCGCCTCGTCGACGCTCAGCACATCCACGTCTCGAGGCGGCATGTCCATGTGGCAGTGGTTGTCCACCACGGGGAACGGCAGCCGTTCGGGCGTCTCCGGCCAGCTCACGCCGTGACCGAGGCCTCGATGCGCGGGAAGAGCGAGGACGGCTTGGTGATCGTCGAGCCGGTGGGCAGCTGACCCCAGGCAGCCACGCCATCGATGCGCTGGTCCGCCAGGGCACCGAGCGCTGATTCGGCACCGAGCGAGTCCCACAGCACCGCGGAAGCCTTCGGGATGACCGGATTGAGCAGGACCGCGAGCACGCGGAGGCCCTCGGCGGCCGTCGTGAGGATCGTCGCCAGCCGATCGCCGTCAGGATCGTCCTTGGCGACCTTCCAGGGGGCCTGCTCGGTGATGTAGCCATTGAGCTCGTCGACGATGCGCCATACGGCGGTCAGTGCGTCCTGCGGTGCGACGGCGTCGATCGCCGCATCGGCGTCAGCCACAGCCTTCGCGACCACGTCGATCACCATTTGGTCGGCCACGGTGATCGTGCCGGCAGCTGGCAGAGTGCCATCGAAGTACTTGCCGATCATCGCAGCGACGCGCGACGCGAGGTTGCCGAAACCGTTGGCGAGCTCAGCGTGGTAGCGGGCGTGCATGTCTTCCCAGGAGATCGAGCCATCGCTACCGAACGTCAGTGCGCGCGCGAAGTAGTAGCGGTAGGCGTCGGACCCAAAGGTGTCGACGATCTCGTCGGGACGGATGCCGTTGGCCTTGGACTTCGACATCTTCTGACCGCCCACCAGGATCCAGCCGTGCGCGAACACCTGGTGCGGCACCGGCTGGCCAGCCGCCATCAACATGGCGGGCCAGATGACTGCGTGGAACCGGGCGATGTCCTTGCCGACCAGGTGGATGTTGGCGGGCCACACCTCGTCAAAACGCTTCTGATCCGTGCCGTAGCCAACCGCGGTCGCGTAGTTGAGCAAGGCCTCGATCCACACGTACATGACGTGCTTGTCGTCCCAAGGCACGTCGATGCCCCAGTCGAACGTCGAGCGCGAGATCGAGAGGTCACGCAGTCCGCGCGACACGAACGAGATCGCCTCGTTGCGCGCCGACTCGGGCTGGATGAACGTGGGATTCGCCTCGTAGAAGTCGAGCAGCTTCTGCTGGTAGTCGCTGAGCCGGAAGAAGTAGTTCTCCTCGGTCTGGAACTCCAGTCGAGTGCCGTCGATCTTGGAGACCTTGAAGCCCTCGTCGTCGCCTTCGCCGTCAATGACGTCGTCCTCGGCGATGAACTCCTCGGCACCGACGCTGTAGTAGCCCTCGAAGCTGCCCTTGTAGACCGCGTCGCGGTCGAAGAGGTCCTGCCAGAACGCCTTGGAGCCGTCCTCGTGGCGCTTCTCCGTCGTACGGATGAAGTCGTCGTTCGCGATGTCGAG
>JAKFCR010000265.1:0-14761 GCA_036676545.1 Aeromicrobium sp.
GCTCGCCGACCAGATGGAGGCCGTCGAGCGCGTCTCCACCGATCGCGGTCTCGGCACGGCCGACCTCGCGCTGCTGACCGACGGGCTGCGCTCCGAACGTGAGCAGGGCATCACGATCGATGTCGCCTACCGCTACTTCGCGACGGCCAAGAGGTCCTTCATCCTCGCCGACTGCCCCGGACACGTTCAGTACACGCGCAACACGGTGACCGGAGCCAGCACGGCCGACTGCGTCGTGCTGCTGGTCGACGTACGCCACGGACTCCAGGAACAGACTCAGCGTCACCTCGCTGTCGCCTCGCTGCTGCGGGTGCCGCACGTTGTCGTCGTCGTCAACAAGATCGACCTGGTCGACTTCGACGAAGAGACGTACGAGCGAGTCTCGGCCGACGTCCTCGAATCCGCCCGTAGCCTCGGGCTGTACGACGTCGCGACGATCCCGGTGTCGGCCCTCGAAGGCGACAATGTCGTCGAGCGCTCGAGCCGTACGCCCTGGTATGACGGGCAGAGTCTGCTCGAGCACCTCGAGAAGCTCTCCCCTATCGGCGAACCGCACTCGGAGCCGTTGCGGTTCCCCGTTCAGCTCGTGATCCGTCCCCAGCAGGCTGCCGGGGACGAGTTCCGTGACTACCGCGGCTACGCCGGTCAGGTTGCTTCTGGCCTCGTACGAGTTGGTGATCCCATCACGGTCCAGCCCAGCGGACGTACAAGCACTGTCGTCGGTATCGACACCGCTGACGGCGAGCTCACGTCTGCGTTCTCTCCGCAGTCCGTGACCCTGCGTCTCGCCGATGACATCGACATCTCTCGGGGCGACCTGATCGTCACGTCGCGCAGCGTCCCGCCAGTCACCCAGGACATCGACGGAACGATCGCCTGGCTCGCGGAGCGACCGCTCGTTCCGGGCGCCAAGGTCCTCCTCAAGCATGGGACCAAGACCGTGCAGGCGATGGTCAAGGCGATCAGCGGCAAGCTCGATCTCGATGACGCGCGGCTGCTGCCCGCAGAGTCGCTGGCTCTCAACGACATCGGACACGTCAACCTGCGTCTCGCATCGCCGATTCCGGCCGAGGAGTACCTCCATTCCCGCAGCACTGGGGCTTTCCTGCTGATCGACCCGCAGGAAGGCAGCACCCTTGCCGCCGGCATGGTCGGCGACGCTTTGCTCGACACCAAGGCAGCCGTTGAAGCGGTCGCCGAGGCTACAGTTCTTGCATGACTCGGGTGATGCCGTGAGCGAGCGAAGCGAGCTCACCATGGACACCGCAGTCATGCCGGCGCCTCCGTATCGTTGGTTCTTCACGGGGGTGATGGCATGAGCGGTAGCTTTCCGCTCACGCTTCGTGTTGCGGACCGCCTTGTCGTGGTTGTCGGCGGCGGTCACGTAGCCACGCGTCGGACCCTCACCCTGCTCACCGCAGGAGCGCGGGTTGTGGTCGTCTCCCCCACTGTGACCGACTCCCTGGCGTCTTCCATCGGCCGCGGAGATGTCGAGTGGCGAGAACGCGCGTACGAGTCCAGCGACCTCGATGGCGCCTGGCTCGTGCAGACCGCGACAGGTGATCCCGAGGTGGATGGCCAGGTTGCCGATGATGCAGAAGCCCGACAGATCTGGTGCCTCAAAGGCGGCGACCCCGATCACGCCACGGCTTGGGTGCCCGCAGTCGCGAGCGTCGATGATGTCACGGTGGCGGTCAGCGGCGGCGGCGATGCCCGCCGAGCAACGTCACTGCGGGACGCCGTCGCGGCTGCCCTGCAGTCCGGTGATCTCCCGCTCCGCCACGGCACGCACCATCCCGGAGGATTCGTTGCTCTCGTGGGAGGCGGACCTGGCGATCCGGGCCTGCTGACCGCTCGTGGGCGCAGACTCCTCGCCGAGGCAGATGTCGTCGTGATCGATCGACTGGCACCGCACAGCGTGATCGCAGAGCTGGCCCCCGACGTCGAGGTCATCGACGTCGGCAAGATGCCTGATCATCACCCGATTCCTCAGGACGAGATCAACGAGATCCTGATCGACCGGGCCAAGCAGGGCAAGATCGTGGTCCGGCTCAAGGGCGGCGATCCGTACGTCTTCGGTCGGGGCGGCGAAGAGCTGATCGCGTGTCGTGACGCCGGGATCGAGGTCGAGGTCGTACCCGGTGTGACGAGCGCAATTGCGGTGGCCGCAGCGGCTGGCATTCCGGTCACTCACCGCGGTGTGGCCAACGGATTCAGCGTTGTCACCGGACACACCGAGCTCATTGAGCTCCCGACCGAGCGCACCCACACCTTGATCCTGCTGATGGGTGTCGGAAGGCTGCGTGAGGTGGCAGAGCAGCTCATCGATGCCGGTCACGATCCTGAGACGCCTGTTGCGGTCGTCGAGAACGGATACGCCGACAACCAGCGTGTCACCGTCGGCACGCTCAGCACGATCACCGACAGAGCTGACGCGGTCGGGGTCAAACCACCGGCGGTGACGATCATCGGCGATGTCGTGAGCCTGTCCCCCGCGTGGCCGCCTGCATGAGACGCCTGCTCGCCCTCGTGTGCTCAGGTGCTCTGCTGTCGAGCCTGGGTGCGTGCACGGGTGAGCTTCCTCAAGTTGTCCCGTTGCCTGACGGCGTCACCCTGCTGTCAGACCAGTCGCGCCTGCATCGCAAGGACCGCGAGATCTACATACGCATTCAGAACAAGTCCGACAAGCCGATCCACATCGAGGCCTTTACGTTGACGTCGGATCGCATCACGGACGTGAAGTGGACCGGTGACGAGGAAGTCCCCGCCGGCACCGAGGCCGACCTCGAGTACGACATGCCGCCGGCAACGTGTGGGACAGGTTTCACACCGACTGTGCGGCTCACCTATCGGATCGGCGACGGGAAGCGCGTTGAGTCGGATGCGAGGGCTGATGATCGCTACGGCAACATCTCGCACGCCATGGACCGCGACTGCGCCGACAGCACCCTCAACGAGGCCGCCAAGCTCGAGGTGGGCGATCCGACGATCGTCGGCAAGGGTCGCGAGTCCGTGCTCCAGCTACCCGTGACGATGACGCCGACCGGCAAGCGCGACGACGTACGATTCGGCGGCTTCGGGTCAACCGTGCTGTTCAACCAGGCCGAGGGCTCGCCTGCCGATGTCGACGTCTCGTTGACCGGCAAGCCGATCAGGGTCGAGATGCTGGTGACTCCCGCCCGCTGCGATGGTCACGCGCTGGCCGACGACAAGGTCGGCCGACTGTTCGACGTCAAGGTTCTCGGCGACGACGTCGGCAAGAACGCCACGTTCTACCTTCCGCTGACCACCCCTCAGCGGGTGGCGTTCTTTGACTTCTACCGCTCCCACTGCGGCCTCGACTAGCTAGCGGGCATTCAGCCAGTCGTTCAGGTTCTTCTCGCCCTGTCGCATGATCAGGTGATGCCCGGCCACAAATAAGGGTCGAAGCAGCCAGCCGGTCCACCGCATCCATCGGCGATCCGTGTCAACCCGCCAGTCGATGTCCATTGCCGACGAGCGGCCGTCTCCCCCGTCGGTGAAGGTCACAGCGCCGTGACCACGAAGATCGCCGGCCGATTCGAACGTCAGTCGGTCTGGCCGGCTCAGCTGCAGGTTCTTGAGCTCGAATGCCAACCGGTAGCCGAAGTGGCTGGCCGCGCGAACTGAGAGGTTAGTGCCGTCATACGCAACGACCTCGACCGGACCCCACCACGCCATCGGGTCGTCGCTCGCGAGCAACGCCTCGAGCTCGTCCCACAGCGACTCCCGGCTGCGAACGACCTGCCACCGCGAGTGGAGCTCGTAGTTCGAATTCATCAAGGCTTCTCCGTGTCGCTACCCGGTTGGGACGCTAGCTCGGGTTGTAATTGAGATGGCCCCGCGCGGTATGAGCGCGCTGGGCCCCTTCGTAGGTCAGGCCTTCTCTCGAGTCCGGTTCAACCACCACAGACCGATGAGCGGCAGCCCAAGTGGGACGAAGCCATAACCCTCGCCAAATCCTGACCACACCGTCTGGTCCGGGAAAAGATCGTCGTCGACGATCGACAACAGGCCTACCGTCAGCACTCCAGCGAGCTCAATCGCGATCGCGACTAGCGCGAGCACTCGTTGGTTGCGCGCCAAGGCAACGGTCGCCACGACGTACACGATGCCGGCGAAGGCAGAGAGCGCATAGGCGACTGGCGCATCGTCGGCCTTCGTGACCAGCTGGAAGATCGATCGAGCCGAAGCAGCCAACGCGAATACCGCATACACGGCGACCAGGGTGCGCCCGAACCCGTGAGAAGTTGCCTTGTCAGGCGGCAGAGTGTCAGGCATACGTGCCCTGCCAGATGCCGAGGAGTCGCAGGCACAGCACAGCCACTGTCAGGAGTGCAACCACGAGGACGCCGGTCCCCCAGCGCGACTTCTCGGCTATCCCCCACAGCACGGCCGCGGGCGGAATCACCGCAACGGTCACGAGGTACGAGACGAACAAGGTCCCGTCGACGTCGCGGCTGGTTGAGTTGAGTGCCACGATCCCGCCGATCAGCAAGGCAATCAGTGCAAGCTCAAGCGCTGCCACGGCGTAGAACAGCGGGTTGCCGACAGGCTGCTCGCGGTACATGTGCCAACCCGCCCAAGCGGCGACGAGCGTCGCCGCGGCGGCGATGCCGTAGGCGACGGTCTCGGTCACACACGTCCTTTGCTAGATGCGGTCTTCCCTGGCGGCTCGGCTCTTCGAGCTGCCGACACCAACGATGTCAGTGACCGAGTCTGTCACGAAGCGTTTCCACGTCGCAGAGTGGCGGAACATGAAGTGTCCGCCGCCTGGCAGGGACGTCCAGGTTGCGCTCGCAGCGGTGCCTTGGCTGCGCTCGACGTAGGCGCGACTGAGCGCTGCTGACGTCCACGAATCCTGGGTACCGTGCATGACTCGAAGGTGTCGACCAGCGATGCTCGCATTCGGCTCACCCTCTGGCAGCCATGGGGCGAGTCCGACGACGCCGCCGACGCTGGGATCGTCAGCGGCGCGACAAGCCGTACGGCCTCCCATCGAGTGGCCGACCAGCACGACGGGCACGTCCGGCCAGCGGTCAGTGAGCTCGCTGATCGCCTCGCGGGTGTCCTTCACCGGCGACGGGTCGACGGGGTCGTTCCATCCCCGCTGCTCGTACTGCAGCAAGCTCAGCGCCAGATCGTGCTGCCTTGCATATTCGCGGAGCGAACGCGCGAGTGCCGCCATCCGCCACCAGCTCGCGTGACGGTTCTTGACCGGCTCGACGCTGTGCTGCTGACCTCCGTGCAAGAGCAGGACGACAGCCCGCGGCTCGGCGGGCTCAACGTAGTGATCGAGTCTGGACACGGGATCGATCGTGACACGAGGTACCAAGCCCCGCACGTTGAATTCAGCGGCCGCCGAAGGCGTTCTCGCCGGTCAGCGCCTGCCCAATGACCAACGTGTGCATCTCCGTCGTACCTTCGTACGTCAGCACCGACTCCAGGTTGTTCATGTGACGGATGACCGGGTATTCAAGCGAGATGCCATTGGCGCCGAGGATCGTACGAGCGTTGCGACAGATGTCGAGCGCCTCACGTACGTTGTTGAGCTTGCCGAAGCTCACCTGCTCGGGCGTGAGCCCGACCTCGTCCTTGCGCCGGCCGAGGTGCAGGGCCAGGAGCAGTCCCTTGTGGAGCTCGAGGCACATGTTGGCGAGCTTCTCCTGCGTCAGCTGGAACCCGCCGATCGGCCGACCGAACTGCTCACGTGTCTTGGAGTACTCGAGCGCCGACTCGAAGGACGAGCGGGCGGCACCCATCGCGCCCCAGACGATGCCGTAGCGCGCCTCGGTGAGGCACGACAGCGGACCCTTGAGGCCCTTGACGTCGGGGAACATCGACTCGGCGGGCAGGCGTACGCCTTCGAGCACGAGCTCCGCGGTGGCGGAAGCACGCAGTGACATCTTGTGGTGGATCAGCTTGGCGCTGAATCCAGGCGTGTCGGTGGGTACGGCGAATCCGCGGATTCCGTCATCCGTCTGCGCCCATACGACCGCGACGTCGGCGAAGGTGCCGTTGCTGATCCACATCTTGCTGCCGTCGAGGATCCAGTCGTCCCCGTCACGCTTGGCGCGGGTACGCATGCTGCCGGGATCGGACCCGTGATCCGGCTCGGTCAGACCGAAACAGCCGACGAGCTCGCCTGTGCCCATACCGGGCAACCAGCGCTGCTTGGTTTCCTCGTTGCCGAACTTCCAGATGGCATACATCGCCAGCGAGCCCTGGACCGAGACCATCGAGCGGATGCCGGAGTCGCATGCTTCCAGCTCGACGCAGGCCAGCCCGTACTCGACCGAGGACATTCCCGGGAGTCCGTAGCCATCCAGGTGCATACCGAGAAGTCCGAGCTTGCCGAACTCCTTGAAGAGCTCACGTGGCTCTTCGACACCGCCATCTTCGAACCATTGCGCGATATGCGGCTGCACACGCTTGTCGAGCATCGTCCGCACGGTCTCGCGTACGGCGATCTCCTCTGTCGACAGCAGAGCGTCGAGTGAGAGTGGATCTGAAGGGTCGAAGACGGTTTTCGGCATGCCGCCACGCTATCAACCTAGAGTGGCGTCAAGGAGCCGCCTCAACTTCCACGGCTCTCCACCAATCCGCCTCGGCTACAGCGCCGAATTGCAGTGAGGAACACCATTCGTACGAGGAAGGACAAGGCCGTGGCTCAGGGTGCATCGCATCTGCGAATCGCTGGTTCAGCCGAGCCTGAGCCTGCGCCCGACCTCAACGAGCTCCTCGCGCGGGTCAGCCGTGGCGACGAGACTGCGTTTGGAGCCGTGTACGACGCCCTCGGAGCCTCGGTCTATGGCATGGCGAAGCGCGTCATACGCGATCCCGCGCGCGCCGAAGAGGTCTCCCAAGAGGTCTTCATCCAGGTCTGGCAGTCAGCTGCCCGCTTCGATCCCGCGCGAGGCAATGCCAAGAGCTGGGTACTCACGCTGGCGCACCGACGCGCAGTCGACGCCGTACGCCACGACCAAGCCGCAACCAACCGCGAGAACAAGTACGACTGGTCCAGCGGACCGGACTTCGATGAAGTCGCCGAAACCGTCACGATCAGCCTTGAACACGAGCAAGTCAGGCGTTGTCTCGACAGCCTGACCGATCTGCAGCGAGAAGCCGTCAACCTCGCGTACTACAAGGGCTACACGTACGCCGAGGTTGCCGAAAGCCTCAGCGCGAACCCCGCCACCGTCAAGACCCGTATGCGCGATGGACTCGTCCGTCTGCGCGACTGCCTGGGAGTTGAAGCATCATGACCACCGACCTTCACTCCCTCGTGGCGCCATATGCGCTCGATGCGTTGGACGACGTCGAGCGCGCGCAGTTCGAGGCACATCTCAATGACTGCGCCGACTGCCGCGCTGAGCTGGCCGGCTTCGTTGCCACCGCCTCACGTCTGGGTGAAGCGGAGGAGCAAGCACCGCCAGCCGCCTTGCGCGAGCGCCTCATGGCCGAGGTCGCCACGACCCGGCAGGAACGCCCAACGGTCGTTGCCCTGCACAAGAAGAGCGCGCTGCGCCGTACGCTCCCCCGTCTTGCAATCGCGGCAGCATTCCTCGTGGGTGCCGCCGGCGTGGGCGGATACCTCAACGAGCGTGACGCCGCGAACGACCTGCGCGCCGACAAAGCCGCGATCACGGCTCTCATGTCCGCCTCGGACGCAACGACGATCGACAGGAAGTTCGACGGAGGAGGACACGTACGACTCGTCTCCTCCGACGAAGCCGACTCGGCGTTCATCGTTGCCAGCGGCCTGCCTGGTCTCGACGACGGCAAGGTCTATCAAGTCTGGACGGTCAAGGGCGACGCCCCGACCTCGCAGGGTGTCTTCGCGACGTCCGGCTCCATGGTGATGGAAGACCTCGACGGAGCCGATCGCATCGCCATCACGATAGAGCCCAGGGGCGGCTCGAAGCTGCCCACAACGGCGCCCATAGCCGCTCTCGCCGTCTGAGCTGGCGGAGGCGCTGCCATGATTGGCACATGGCTGCTCCTCTCGTCCTGATCTCATCGGCGATGGCGGTACCGTCGGCGTTCTACCGCCCGGTGGTTGCGGCGTTCGAGAATCGTGGCTGGGACGCGATCGCACTCCCCCACACGGGATTCGAGCGTGGTGAGCCAGAAGCCTCACGCGACAACGACTGGAGCTACGGCGACGAGATGCAGCGCATCGCGGATGCCGTCGCCAAAGCACGTGCCGAGGCACCTGATCGTCCGGTGATTCTGATGGGTCACAGCCTGGGCTCGCAGATCAGCGTCGGCCACCAGCTTCATCACCCACCGGCCGACGGTTTCGTCGCGATCGGCGCCAGCGTTCCGTACTTCCGCAACTATCGGCGCGGTGGACTGCCGGTGCTGCTCGTGGGCGTGACGGTCCCCGTGGTCGCGCGCTTCCGCGGATTCGTGCCAAAGCCGATGTTCGGTGGGCCGGGCGCTCGTACGTTGATGCGGGAGTGGGCGCGCTTCGTGCGCACCGGCAAGCCGCCGTTCAAGGTTCCGCACCTCGTGACGACACCGACGTTGGTGATCAACCTCCAGGGCGACACCTATTCCGTCGAGGCCGCCAACAAGCTGTTCATGAAGATGTTTCTCAATCCTGAGAGCACGACGAAGTGGCTCTACACGAAAAAGGATGTGCCTGAGGGCGGCAACACCCACCACGTGCTGTGGGGCAAGACGCCCGGTCCGGTCGTCGACAAGATCGTCGACTGGTGGGCACAAGCCGGGATCCACTAGCCTCAAGCCGTGGATTCAGCTCGGGGGGCAGTAGTCGACGCATTGTCGGTTGTCGCAACGGGCTTCAAGCTTGCGCTTCGCCATTTGCCTACGCTGCTCGTGATCTATCTATTCGGTGCCGCGGCGCGCTATGGCGCGCTGTGGGCGTCAGTCGAGCTCAGCGCGTCACACTCGACGCTCGCCGGCCTACTCCTGCCGCTGGCTCCCATGTCGACGTTGACCGCAATCGTCCTCATGCTCCGGGTCGTCTCATCGGAGCTTGAATGGGCGTCATTCGGCAGCAGCACGAATGAGCAAGGGGGTCGCTACCTCGGTTTGCTCGCAAGCGCCCTGATCCCGTTCCTGACGGTCTACGCGGCGCAGGGATACCTGAAGGAGGACCTGCACGAGTTCATCAACGCCGCAACGTACGACGAGATCTTCGGCAGTGCTGGCTCCTTCTACGGCGAGTCAGCCAACACCGATCGGGTGTTCATCGCCACCGGTGTTGCCCTGATCGGACTGATCGCAGTAGCGCTGTTGTTGCGCTATCTCCTCAATCGGTTTGATCTGCCCAGCAAGCACGTCGGGTTCGGCATTGTCGCGGGTTACGTCGAGGTCTTGTGGTTGTTCCTGCTCGCTGCTCAGTTCACCCGCTACCAGCGCCGCATCTGGGACTGGGTGACCGATCGCGAGGCTGTCGCCTGGGTCGAACACCAGTGGGCTGAGCTGCTGTCCGTCGTTGGACCACTGAAGGCGCCGCTGGATTCACTGGCACACGGCATCGGCAACGTCCTGACGGACGCCGACGCAGTTGTCATCGTGCCGATTGCCTGGCTCACCGTCGGCGCAGTCGCGCTCGGTCAGCGCGTCGAGACGACGCGCACCACAAAGCAGAGTTCGGGCGTAATACGTCTCACGCAACGCGTCCCACGAGTTGTTCGCCGCGTCGGTCACGAGGCGACGGCCGACCTCAGGGCGCGGTTCTCCGATCTAGGCAACGGGTTGCGCCTGCTGGCGGTCGGTGGACTGGTTCCGATGTTGATGTTCTGTCTCGTGTTCTTCCTCGCCCGCGGCGCCGGCACGGTGACCGAGGAGCTTTGGAGGATCGTCGCCGGTCCAGCCGAGCGCGACACGGCCCTCGCATTCGCGCCCTATGTCTCGGCGATGTCCAACGGCGCCTACACGCTGGCACTTGTCGGCTTGCTCGCGGCGGCAATCGACCGGGTGCTCTCCAATCAGCCCCTTCAGCCAGCGACCGCATCACCGGCATCGACCGGCAGCTCGGCATAGCGCGGCAGGAAGTACCAGACCCGAACCGAAGTCGGCACAGCCCCGGACCTCATCACGACAAGGACGGTCTTCTCCCAGGATCTGGGGCGTGGGTCATCGCCTTCCGCCACCTTGGGCTTCGCCGTGCTACCAAGATCTGGTCGTGGACCCACGGTCGCGTCCGGTAGACACTTGTCACTGAAGGCGTAGTTCTCGGAATCCCACCCATCACCATCGGCGTTGTATTGCACGCCGTCGCGATCGAAGAGCGCAATGTTGCAGCCGACCAACGCAACATCTGGGTCTGCCTGCCACTTCAGCGTGACCTCCCACAGCTGGCCGCCGGTCGCGACCACCGGGTTGTCAATCGCGCCTGGCACAACCTCGACGGGTCGAATGGAGTCGACTTTGAATTCGGCGCGAATCGGGTACTTGAGGTGACCGTCGTCGTACTCATCGACGATCTGCGCCCAGCCGCCTTCGACGGACGCCTTCTCGTGAAACCCTCGCGCCCACCAGTACTCATCGACCCTCGATCCAGCTCCGACTGCGATGGCAACCAGCGCGATCGGCAACAACAAGAGCGCACGACGCTCACGACGCCACCAGCGCATCAGCTCACCCACTCCAGTCCATCAACGGCCGACTCGACAACGTCAAGCTCATTGGTGGCCTTCCACCGCTTCACGTCGGCCTTCTCGATGCCCAGGTCGATCGTCGCCGCCTCATCAAATCGTTCGTCGAGCGAATTGGGAGCGATCATCAAGGTCGAGCCCACCAGCGAGCCAGGATCGATGTCGAACACGGCTGTGCAGTGGACGACCAGTCCGGGCGGGGCAGCTGGGCACGTCAGAACGCTGCGTTCGCCAAAGGAACCGAAATGCGCCGTGGTGCCATCACCGCCACGGAACTGGGCGTACGTCATTGAGCGGGCCTTGGGACCAGACACAAAATCGAAGTGCACCACTACCGCGACACCTGCGGCATCGATGTTCGACGAGTCACGGGTAAGTCTCGTGGCGCCGTCGACCGAACGGGGCGTGAGGTCACCAGCGCGGAGCTCGGCAGTCTCGCCCATCTTTACGTGCGCTTCGAACGGGCGGGAAGCGTTGTCACTTTCTGGAAGACGCTCATTGAGAACCTGTCCCACGGCAAGGGCCGCGACGACCAGGGCTCCGGCGCCCAATCGGCTGGCGGCTGGTCTCATGGCTTAAGCTCCGTGACCGGGAACGAGCCGCTCGCAACTTCAAATCTGTCGAACCAGTTCTTCTGTTCGTCGATATTGCTCTGCCGAAACCCGTGCCCATAGAACGTCAGCTCGATCGAGCTCGGAAGCGGCTCGGCAGCGGACTGCTCCCAGACATATTCAACGTCGTAGGTGAGGCCTGGATTGAGATAGTCGATCCTTGCCTCGTCACTGACAGAAACGACGTTCATGTCCGCCTTCTCGCTTGCGACAAGATCGTCGGTACCCACGTTGACCGCAAAATCGTCGAGGCCACGGATACGCAATGCCTCCCGGATCACGAAACCGTCAACCGTGTTCTTCTCGGTCGACGTGACCGTCGCGTAGACGACGACGTAGCGGCCAATCTCGCTCTCTCGGAACTCGTCGCCGAGCTGCTTCGCCCAGCCCACTTTGGTCACCGTGAGGTCAAATGGGCCAGTGTCGATGGTTTGCCCGGCCTTGACCGTCTTGAGCGTGTCGGGTTCGGCACGCTCGAGGCCACCGAACAGTCCGGATGCCAGCAGCAGCACAGCTCCGGCCGCAAGGATGATCTGGCGCAGGGAACGCCCCGCGACAAATGGAAGCACGTGATTGCGCCACAACGCTCCCCCCGTCATGAAAAGGATCATAGGGCGTCGGGACGCCGGAGCCGTCGCGCGTCTCCTAGACCTCCGCGAACGCCTCAAGCGGCGGGCAGGAGCACGCGAGGTTGCGGTCTCCGTACGCCTGGTCGATACGCCCGACCGGGGGCCAGTATTTGTCGTCGGTCGTCCCTGACGGGAACGCGCCCTCCGAGATCGAGTAGCCGTGCTTCCAGTCGGCAATCTCCCGCATGGTGTGCGGCGAATGGACCAAGGGGTTGTCGCCGTCGGCGTACTTGCCAGCCGCGACTGCATCGATCTCGGCCCGGATCGACAGCATCGCGTCGCAGAACCGGTCGAGCTCGGCAAGGTCCTCGGACTCGGTCGGCTCGATCATGAGCGTGCCGGCAACCGGAAAGCTCATGGTCGGCGCGTGGAATCCGTAGTCGATGAGCCGCTTCGCGACGTCATCGATGCTCAGACCCGACTCCTTGGTCAGCGGCCGAAGGTCGAGGATGCACTCGTGTGCGACCAAGCCGTGGTCACCGCTGTAGAGGACGGGGTACGCGCCCTCGAGCCGCTTGGCGATGTAGTTGGCCGACAGCACGGCGACCGAGGTTGCGTTGGTGAGGCCCTCAGCACCCATCATCGCGATGTACGCGTACGGGATCGGCAGGATGCCGGCCGAACCGTACGGCGCAGCGCTGATGGCGCCAATGCCCTCGCGCTTGCTCTCGACTGGGTGCATCGGGTGCGTCGGCAGGAACGGTACGAGGTGCTCCGCGACCGCAACCGGCCCGACGCCAGGCCCGCCGCCGCCGTGCGGGATGCAGAAGGTCTTGTGCAGGTTGAGGTGCGAGACGTCGCCGCCGAATGCGCCTGGCTGGGCGTGGCCCAGCAGTGCGTTGAGGTTGGCGCCATCGACGTAGACCTGGCCGCCGTGACTGTGCACGATCTCGCACAGCTCGGTGATGCCATGCTCGTAGACGCCGTGCGTCGACGGGTAGGTCACCATGATCGCCGCGAGGTCGTCGGCGTGCTTGTCGCACTGCGCCTTCAGGTCATCGAGGTCCACCTCGCCCTGATCGGTCGACTTGACGATGACCACTCGCATACCGGCCATCACGGCAGAGGCAGCGTTGGTGCCGTGGGCGGAGCTCGGGATCAGGCAGACGTCGCGGTGATCGTCACCGCGACTCAGGTGGTACGCACGGATCGCCAGCAGTCCGGCGAACTCCCCCTGCGAGCCGGCGTTGGGCTGGATCGAGACACCTGCATAACCGGTGACCTCGGCGAGCCACGACTCAAGCGTCTCGATCATCTCGATGAATCCCGCAGCGTCCTCGGCAGGCACGAACGGGTGCAGGTCGGCAAACCCGGGCCAGCTGATCGGCTCCATCTCCGCAGTCGCATTGAGCTTCATGGTGCACGAGCCGAGCGGGATCATGCCGCGGTCGAGTGCGTAGTCACGGTCGCTGAGCTTCTTGAGGTAGCGCAGCATCTGCGTCTCGCTGTGGTGCTCGTGGAACACCGGGTGCGTCAGGATCTCGTCGGTACGCAGCAGGTTCTCGGGCAGCGATGCGGGTGCCTCGCTCGCGGTATCAACGCCGAACGCCGTCCAGACCGACTCAAGGTGCGAGCGTGTGGTCGACTCTGACGTCGAAACACCGACATGGTTGTCATCGATCAGACGCAGGTGGATGTCGGACTTGCGAGCCGCTGCAACGACCTCTGCTGCGGCACCCGGAACCTCGGCGACGATCGTGTCGAAGAATCCGCTCTCGGCGACGTTCACTCCCCCGGCTCGAAGACCAGCGGCAAGCGTTCGCGCCTGACCATTGACGTGCTGCGCGATCTCCTTGAGGCCGTCAGGACCGTGGTAGACCGCGTACATCGACGCGGTGACGGCCAGCAGCACCTGCGCAGTGCAGATGTTGGACGTCGCCTTCTCACGGCGGATGTGCTGCTCGCGTGTCTGCAGAGCGAGTCGGTACGCCGGGCGTCCTGCGCTGTCGATCGACACGCCAACGAGGCGGCCCGGCAGGTGACGCTCGAGGCCGTCGCGAACAGCCATGAAGCCTGCGTGGGGTCCGCCATAGAACATCGGCACACCAAAGCGCTGGCTGGAGCCGACGACGACGTCAGCACCCAGCGAGCCCGGCGACTTGAGCAGTACGAGCGCCAGCGGATCTGCCACGACAACGGCAAGACCGCCGTTGGCATGAGCTGCGTCGATTGCAGCGGTCGGATCGACGATCTGACCGTCAGCACGCGGGTACGCAATGATCGTGCCGGCAGCCTCCACCTCGGGAACTCCAGCTCTCAGGTCGGCCTCGACAAGCTCGATCCCCAGCGCTTCGGCGCGAGTTCCGACGACAGCGAGTGTCTGAGGCAGCAGTCCCGAGTCGACGATGATCGGCAGCTCATTCTTGCCCTTGGTGGCCCGGCGGATCAGCGTCATGGCCTCGGCAACGGCCGTGCCTTCGTCCAGCAGCGACGAGTTGGCAGTCGGGAGCCCGGACAGGTCGGCGATCAGCGTCTGGAAGTTGAGCAGCGCCTCAAGACGTCCTTGCGAGATCTCGGGCTGATACGGCGTGTACGCCGTGTACCAGGACGGATCCTCGAGCACGTTTCGACGGATCACGGCGGGCGTGATGGTCGGGTGATAACCGAGGCCAATCATGGCGACGCCGGGATTGTTGCGCTCGGCAAGTCCGCGAAGCACATCCAGCGACTCGGTCTCGCTCAGCGCGGCCGGCAAGCCCAGGGCCTCGGCGCTGCGGATGCCGGACGGCACGGCAGCGGCCATCAGGGCGTCGAGCGAGTCGTAGCCGACCTTGCGCACCATGGCGTCCTGATCGGCTGGACTGGGGCCGATGTGGCGGCTGGCGAAGTCTGACACGGGAGTCTCCTGGGTAGAGGCGTCTTGCGTACGCCT
>JAKFCR010000266.1:0-1834 GCA_036676545.1 Aeromicrobium sp.
CAGGTGCTGATCGGCGGCATGGGCGGCTCGGCCATCAGCGGAGACCTCGCCCGTAACCTGCTCTTCGATCGCTGTGGCGTGCCCATCGCCGTCAGCCGCCACTCGCACCTGCCCGCCTACCTGGGCGCCGACGACCTGGTGATCCTGCTCTCGTACTCGGGCAACACCGCCGAGACCCTCGGCTGCCTCGAGGCGGCGATCGCCCGCAAGGTTCCCGTCGTGCTCGTGACCTCCGGCGGCCGCTTCGGTGAGCTGGCCGCCCAGCACGCCATCCCCTTCGTCTCGGTCGAGCCCGGCTGGCAGCCCCGCGCGGCGCTTGGCGAGCTGTACTTCTCGCTGCTGGGGCTGCTCAGCCAGCTTCCCGGCGTCACGGGCCTCGACCCCGCGGCCGTGGTCGCCCAGCTCCGTGCCGAGCGCGCGACCTACCTGCCCGAGGTTCCTACCGAGCAGAACCCTGCCAAGCAGCTGGCACAGGCGCTTGCAGGCAAGACCCCGGTGGTCTTCGGCATTCACCCGTCCACCGAGGCCGTCTCCACCCGCTGGAAGTGCCAGATCAACGAGAACTCGAAGATGACGGTCCTGGCCAACGTCTTCCCCGAGCTCACCCACAACGAGATCGTCAACCTGGGCGCCAACGTCCATGCCGATCACGTCATGGTGATCCTGCGCGACTCCGAGGACCCGGCCCTGCTGGCCCGCCAGCTCGACATCGCCCGCGACATCCTGCGCCCGCAGGTGGACGCCGTCTTCGAACTCGTGGGCGCCGGCCCCGACCCGCTCACCCGCCAGATGAGCCTCGTCTACCTGGGCGACTACGTCTCGGTCTACCTGGCCACCATGGCGGGCATCGACCCCACCCCGGTCGAAGCCATCTCCAACCTCAAGAACCGCATGGCAGGTAAGGCGTAATGCGCGCGGTCATCATCGCCGGAGGCTCGGGCACCCGCCTGCGCCCACTGACCTACAACACCCCCAAGCCGATGGTGCCCCTGTTCGGAAAGCCCTTCCTGCTGTACCAGATCGAGTTGCTGCGCGATCACGGCATCACCGAGATCATCATCAACCTGCATTACCTCTCGGACTCCATCAAGAACGTCCTGGGCGACGGCTCGAAGTACGGCGTGAAGCTGTTCTACTCCTACGAGTCCGAGCCCCTGGGCACCTCCGGCGCCGTCAAGAACGCTTCGGAGTTCTTCGACGACGAGCCGATGCTGGTCTTCAACGGAGACGTGCTGACCGACGTCGACCTCACCGCGGTCATCGAGACCCACAAGCGCACCCAGGCCAAGGCCACCCTCACCCTCATCAAGGTGCAGGACCCCACCCAGTTCGGGCTGGTCTTCCTGGACGGCGACCAGCGGATCACCCGCTTCCACGAGAAGCCCACCGCCGAGGAAGCCGCCATGTTCAACGTGGACACGGTGAACGCCGGCATCTACGTGCTCGATCCCGACGTCTTCCAGTACGTGCCCAAGGGCGTGCCCCACATGTTCGAGCGCGGGCTCTTCCCGCACCTCCTCGACATCGACGCGCGCATGAGCGGGCACGTCACCGACTCCTACTGGATCGACATCGGCAACCCCGGCAAGTACATGGAAGCCCACGTCGACGTGCTGCGCGGCAAGGTGAAGGTGAACATGCCCGCCACCGAGATCGCGCCCAGCCTCTGGGTGGCCGAGGGTGCTCACATCGACGACTCCGCGACGGTTCGGGGCCCCGCCTTCATCGGGCCGAGCGCCAAGGTTCGCGAGAAGGCCGTGCTCAACGAGTACGCCGTCCTGGACCGCAACGTGATCGTTGACGACCGGGCCACGGTGACGCACGCGGTGATCGG
>JAKFCR010000267.1:0-22229 GCA_036676545.1 Aeromicrobium sp.
TGGCGTCGCTGTGGTGTGGCCTGACCGGCAGCATCGAGACGCTCATCGTCGCTCGAGTCGTGCAAGGTGTCGGCGCCTCGCTGATGACGCCGCAGACCATGGCAGTCATCACCCGCACGTTCGCTCCCGCCAATCGCGGCAGCGCGATGGCGCTTTGGGGAGCCACGGCTGGTGTCGCCACCTTGGTCGGTCCGATTCTGGGCGGTGTCCTCGTCGACACTCTGGGCTGGGAGTGGATCTTCTTCATCAACGTGCCCGTCGGCATCGTCGCCTTCGTCCTGGCTTGGCGCCTCGTACCCGCGCTCGCCACCCACTCGCACAGCTTCGACTGGGTCGGCGTCGGACTGAGCGCAGTCGGCATGTTCCTCCTCGTCTTCGGTATCCAGGAGGGCGAGCGATACGACTGGGGCACGATCGACGGCATCATCTCGGTCCCCGCCCTGATCATCACCGGACTGCTGATCGCTGCCGGGTTCCTCTGGTGGCAGAGCCGCATCAAGACAGAGCCTCTCGTACCCCTTGGGCTGTTCCGCGATCGCAACTTCTCGCTCGGCAACGCCGGGATCGCCCTGGTCTCACTCGCGATCACGGCAATGTCTCTCCCGTTCTTCTTCTACGCACAGGGAGTCCGCGGCTGGACTCCGACCGAGTCGGCGTTCCTGATGGCGCCGATGGCGATCGTGCTCATGCTGCTCGCGCCATTCGTCGGCAAGCTGGTCGACCGCGTTCATCCGCGAGGCATCACCCTCGTCGGATTCGGCACCGCGGCGATCGCGATGTTCTGGCTCTCGCTGGTCATCGGTCCCGACACTCCTGTCTGGCAGCTGATCCTGCCGATGGCGCTGTTCGGTGTCTCCAACGCGTGCCTGTGGGCTCCGCTCGGAGCGACCGCAACGCGCAACCTGCCGATGAGTTCCGCCGGCGCCGGTGCTGGCGTCTACAACACGACCCGTCAGGTGGGTGCCGTGCTGGGCAGCGCTGCGATCGCCGCCATCATCCAGGCCCGACTCGCCGCCAACGGACTGCCAGGTTCGTCGGAGACGTTCCAGTCGGCCGACCAGGCAATGCCTGCAGCCGTCCAGGGACCGTTCTCCGATGCGATGGCGCAATCCCTGTTGCTGCCTGTCCTGGCCTTCGTGATCGGCATCGTGCTGGTGCTGTTCTTCCAGCGTCCGACCCACGCCGGACACGGCGGAGCCAAGGTCGTCGAACCGGTCGCGGCGGCCTAGGACATGTCTCCCAATTCGATGGCCGGCTCGCGCGGCCCCGCATCCCGCCTGACGGCGTTATCGTCGGTCGACGGACAACCCCGGACCGCCTCCCTCCTCTGCCTTGCCAGCCGGGCGCGGATGCCACGCTCCCTGATCGACCACCAATTGAGAGACACGCCCTAGATGGAGCCGACGTACGTCCTGACCCTCACGTGCCCCGACCGTCCTGGGCTCGTCTTTGCTGTCTCCCGGTGGATCGCCGAAGCCGGCGGCAACATCCTCGACAGCCAGCAGTTCTCCGACATCAGCGACGAGAAGTTCTTCCTGCGGGTGCACTTCGCGCTTCCCGGTGACGCCGCACCCGACGAGCTGACAACCCAGTTCGCTCAGGTGGCTGACGAGCACCAGATGGCATTTCGGCTGGTCGTCGCCGAGACGCCGGCACGGACACTGGTGCTGGTGTCGCGAGAAGGGCATTGCCTCAACGATCTGCTCTACCGGCAGAACACCGGTTCGCTCGCCATCGAGATTCCGGCGATCATGTCGAACCATCGAGAACTCGAAAGGCTGGCATCCGCGTACGACATCCCGTTTCACCATGTGCCGGCTGACGACAAGTCAGCCAGCGAAGCCCGCCTGCTTGAGCTGGTCAATGAGCTCGACATCGAGCTGGTGGTGCTCGCGCGCTACATGCAGATCCTGTCCGACGACACGTGCCAAGCCCTCGACGGCAGAGCGATCAACATTCACCACAGCTTCCTGCCGAGCTTCAGGGGCGCACGGCCCTATCAACAGGCACACGACCGCGGGGTCAAGCTCATTGGCGCCACAGCGCACTACGTCACTGCAGCGCTGGATGAGGGTCCGATCATCGACCAGGGAGTGATGCGAGTCGACCATCGCATGTCCGCTGCCGATCTTGCTCGGGTCGGCCGCGACGTCGAAGCCCAGACACTCTCCCGAGCAGTAAAGCTGCACGCGGAGTCCCGCGTACTCATGAATGGTCCGAGAACTGTCGTCTTCGCCTGAAGCCTTCGTGCTGTAGCGGCAAATCTCACCATTTAGCGCATGTTCCCAAATGGTGAGATCGGTAAATCCCGTTTCCAGATCGGCCTAACTTGATGGCCAGAGCACGCGCCGTGGCGTGCCTGACCCAGAGGCAGGAACATGAAGATCATCCGCATGGCCACCGCACTCGTCGTCAGCGCCGCGGTGTTGGCGGGATGCGCGCCAGGAGGCAACGCGTCAGGCAACACCACCCTCTCGCTCGTGGGCTTCGCCGTCCCGAAAGCAGGCAACAACGCGGCAGAGGCGGCATTCGCCAAGACTGACGAAGGCAAGGGCACGACCTGGAACGAGTCGTACGGCGCATCCGGCGACCAGAGTCGCGCCGTCGAACGTGGTCTCAAAGCCGACTATGTCCACTTCTCCATCACGCCCGACATCACGCGTCTCGTCGATGCCGGACTCGTTGCCAAGGACTGGAATGCTGGACCCAACAAGGGCATCGTGACCGACTCCGTCGTCGTCCTCGTCGTCCGCAAGGGCAACCCCAAAAACATCCAGGGCTGGAACGACCTCGCCAAAGACGGTGTCGGCATCGTGACGCCCAATCCGGGTTCGTCAGGTGCGGCACGCTGGAACATTCTGGCGGCCTGGCAACATGTCATCGCCAGCGGCGGCGACGAAGAGGACGCGAAGGTCTTCCTCGCGTCGCTGTTCGCGAACGTCAAGGCCCTGCCGGGCAGCGGCCGTGACGCGACAACCGCCTTCCAAGGAGGCACGGGTGACGTCCTGATCTCGTACGAGAACGAGGCGATTCTGGCGCGCCAGAACGGCGAGGACATCGACTACGTCGTTCCTTCGGACACCTTGAAGATCGAGAACCCGGCAGCAGTCACCACGAAGGCTGCGCCACAGGCGAAGAAGTTCCTCGACTTCGTACTGACGAAGGAAGGCCAGGAGCAGTACGTCTCGAAGGGCTTCCGACCTCTCGACAGTGTTGAAGATGTCACTATCGGTACGGTCAAGGGCGCCAACGACCCCAACGATCCGTTCCCGACACCCGAAAAGCTGTTCACGATTGACGGCGACTTCGGTGGTTGGGACGCCATCAACAAGAAGTTCTTCGACGAAAAGGACGGCATCATCACCAAGCTCCTCGCGGCATCCGGGAAGTCGTGACTGTCGAGACGGCCCTCACTCCGGGATCGGCGCGCAAGCGTCGTTCCCGGAGTGCCACGTCTCTGACGCGATCCTCGGGCCTCGGCTTGGGGATCGCGTTGACGTGGTTCAGTGCACTCGTCCTCATCCCGCTCGCTCTCGTTGTCGTTCAGTCGACCGAAGGCGGGTGGGCGACGTTCCGCGACACACTCACCAATCCGCAGACCGCGGCGGCCCTGCGCCTCACGGTCACGCAGGCGTTCATCGTCACCCTCGTCAACGTCGTCTTCGGCACCCTGATCGCCTGGGTACTCGTACGCGATGACTTCCCCGGCAAGCGGATCCTCGAAGTCATCATCGACATCCCGTTCGCCCTGCCGACAATCGTCGCGGGCCTCGTGCTGCTCAGCCTCTATGGCCCGCAGAGCCCGCTTGGAATCAACGTCGCCAACACTGAGAGATCCGTGTTCCTGGCGTTGCTGTTCGTCACGCTGCCATTCGTCGTACGCACGGTCGAGCCGGTTCTCCTTGAGCTCGATCCCGAGGTCGAGCAGGCTGCCGCGTCACTCGGCGCCAGTCGATTCACGACGTTCAGGCGCATCCTGCTGCCGGCCCTCGCTCCGGCCATCACCGCAGGTGCGGCGCTGTCGTTCGCTCGCGGCATCAGCGAATACGGATCGCTCGTCCTGCTCTCGGGCAACCTGCCCAACAAGACTGAGGTCGCCTCGGTGCGCATCCTGACGTACATCGAGAACGGCAATGACGCGGCTGCGGCCACGGTGGCCGTTCTGCTGCTCCTCGTCGCCCTCGCCGCGATCATCGCGCTGCAGGTCCTCTCGACGGTGATGGCGCGTCGTGAGTAGAAACAAGCCGAGCACGTTCGGCAAGAAGCCGGCTGGGGTCTACTTTCGCCGCAGCATCGTCATCGCCTACCTGTTCTTCCTCGTTGCATGGCCCGTCGGACTCGTCGGCATCAAGACTTTCGAGGGTGGGCTCGACAACCTGCAAACCGCGTTCAGCGACCCCGCCGTGACGTTCGCACTTCAGCTCACGGTGTACGTCGCTGTGTGGGCAGTCGCGATCAACACCGTCTTCGGCGTCGCCATCTCGCTGCTGCTCGTCCGCTACGACTTCCCCGGCCGCCGCGTGCTGTCGGCGCTGATCGACTTGCCGTTGTCCGTCTCCCCCGTCGTGGTCGGTCTCGCGCTGTTGCTCGCGTACGGCGGTACGAACGGCACCTTCGGACCAGCCCTCGAGTCGGCAGGACTGCAGATCGCGTTCGCGCCCGCTGGCATCATCATGGCGACCGCATTCGTTAGCCTGCCGCTCGTGATCCGCGAGCTCGTGCCCGTGCTGCAGGAGATCGGGACCGACCAGGAACTGGCTGCGCGGAGCCTCGGCGCCGGGCCGTGGCAGACGTTCCGGCGCATCACGCTTCCGTCCATCCGATGGGCATTGGTGTACGGCGTTGTGCTCAGCCTCGCCCGCTCGCTCGGAGAGTTCGGCGCCGTCAAGATCGTCTCGGGCAACATCGCCGAGCAGACGCAGACTGCCACGCTCGTCGTGGAGGAGAAGTACCAGGACTTCGAACAGGGGTCCGCGTACGCGACCTCGTTCCTGCTCGCACTGATTGCCGTCGCAGCCCTCGTGCTCGTGACCATCCTTCGACCCAAGGAGAACTCCGATGGGAATTGAAATCCGCGGCATCAACAAGTTTTTCGGTGATTTCGTAGCGTTGGAGGACATCAACCTCAGCGTGCCCACCGGACAGCTGACCGCACTGCTCGGACCCAGCGGCGGAGGCAAGTCGACCTTGCTGCGCATCATCGCCGGTCTCGAGTCGTCGGACAGCGGCACGGTCGAGATCGAAGGTGTCGACGCCACCAACGTGCCGGCGCAGAAGCGCAATGTCGGCTTCGTCTTCCAGCACTATGCGGCGTTCAAGCACATGACGGTCGAGAAGAACATCGCGTTCGGCCTTGAGATCCGCAAACGCCCCAAGGACGAGATCGAGGCCAAGGTCCACGAGCTACTCCAGCTTGTCCACCTTGAGCAGTGGTCACAGCGCCTGCCCTCGCAGCTCTCGGGCGGTCAGCGCCAACGCATGGCGCTCGCCCGCGCCTTGGCGATCGAGCCGACCGTGCTGCTCCTCGACGAGCCATTCGGCGCGCTCGATGCCAAGGTCCGCAAGGAGCTGCGCGACTGGCTCCGCCGCCTGCACGACGAGATGCACGTGACGACGGTGTTCGTCACGCACGACCAGGAGGAAGCGCTCGAGGTCGCCGACAGCCTGGTCATCATCAATGAGGGGCGCATCGAGCAGATCGGCTCCCCCGACGACTTGTATGACCGACCGGCAAGCGACTTCGTCCTGTCGTTCCTTGGACCGGTCACGACGTTGGGTGACAAGCTAGTACGTCCTCACGACATCGATATCTCTCGCTACGAGCAGGCCGCTGCGGCGGTCGGCACGATCACCAGGTGGACGAGGGTCGGATTCGAGATACGCCTTGAGGTCACCCCCGAGAACGGTGGCGACAAGACGCCGATCCAGGTTGTCGTGACCCGGGCCGAGGCAATCGCGCTCGGGTTGCACGAGGGCGATCGGGTGTGGCTACGCGTGCAGGTCGGCGCCGACCGAGTCGTTAGCTGAGCGTCGATCGGCAGCGACGCCGACAGCGAAGATAACCAGTCCGGCGGCGGCGAGCCCGATACCAACGAGGCTGGTCGCTCGATAGCCGTGACCTGCGGCGATGACCACGCCACCGAGCCAGGCACCAAGCCCATTGGCGATGTTGAGCGCCGAGTGGTTGAGCGCCGCACCCAGCATCTGTGCATCGCCGGCGGCGTCCATCAGCCGCATCTGAAGGTTGATCGCGACGACCGAGCCAAGACTGCCGACCAAGAAGACAAGCACCAGCGCGGGGACCGGGGCACCAGCTGCGAAATAGAACGCGGCGAGCACCACAACCGTCGCGGCGAACCCACCCAGTAGGGATCGTTCGATGTCCCAGTCCGCCAACACGCCAGCGGCCCACGAGCCGAACACTGATCCGACGCCGAAGACCAGCAGAAAGACATTGATCCATCCGCGCGACAGATCGGTGACATCGGTGACGATCGGCGCGATGTAGCTGTACATCGCGAACAGTCCACCGAAGCCGACCAGTCCTGCCGCCACCGCGAACAAGACCTGCGGGCGCTTGAGTGCCGCCAGCTCTCCACGAAGCGTCGCATCGAGATTGGCCGGTGAATGCGGAACGAAGGCGACGATCATCGCCGCGGCGAGTACTGCAATCCCGAGCACAGCCCAGTAGGCGCTCCGCCAGCCGAGCTGCTGGCCGAGCAGGTTCGAGACCGGCACACCCGCAACCAACGCGACCGACAGTCCGAGCATGACTGAGCTGACCGCGCGGCCGCGGTACTCCGGACGTACGAGAGATGCGGCCAGCAGTGACGCGACACCGAAGTAGGCGCCGTGCGGGAGACCGGCGACGAAGCGAGCAGCCATCACGGGCAGGTAGCCGCTCGACACGGCCGTCAGGGCATTGCCCACCCCGAGGGCCAAGATCAGCCCGATCGCCAGCTCCTTCTTCGGCAGCCGTGCGCCGAGCGACACGATCACGGGTGCACCGACGACGACACCGAACGCGTACGCAGTGATCAGATGACCCGTCGTGGGGATCGATTCGTCGATGCCTTCGGCTATGTCCGGGAGCAGTCCCATCGTCACGAATTCGGTCGTCCCGATCGCAAATCCACCGAGCGCCAACGCCAACAGCGCCAATGAAAGGTGTCGCGTGCTGACGGCGATCTCGGGAGTGCTCACACATTCATTCAATCCTCATGATGTGCCGCGTTATTCCCCGCGGTTGTGTCAGAGCGTCGTGCGAGGCTGAACCGTGCGAACTTTCACCGCGGCCGAGCGACGCATACGCCTTGGCCAGCGCCACGCGCTCTCGCCGGCCCATCGTGCCGACGATCCCGTCGGCGCTGCGCGCAGTGTCGTCGCCTTGCACAGCACTGACCCCGCGACGACATTTCTCGCCGCACTGGCCCGTATGAACGACGGATCGATCATCGACATCGAGAAGGCGCTGTACGACGACCGGTCGCTCGTACGAGTGCTCGCCATGCGGCGCACTGTCTTCGCTGTCCCCGTCGATTTTGTCGCCACCTGCCTTTCCGGAGCGGCTGACACCGTCGCCCGCGATCAAAGGCGACTCCTCGAGAAGATGCTCACAGAGGCCGAGGTCACGGACGACCCCGCGACCTGGGTCCGCGAGGTCGAGCGCGTTGCCGTCGCAGCGGTCGCTGCCGCCGGCGAGATCACCAGCGCCGAGCTCGGCAAGGTTGACGATCGCCTCGCCACCCGTGTCGCCTTCTCCCCCGGCACTCCTTACGAAACGTCCACGGCGGTCGCAAGCCGCATCCTCACGCTGATGTCCGCGGAAGGCGAAATCGTGCGAGCCAAACCGCGCGGCACCTGGACCTCGACTCAGTTCCGCTGGAGCACTCTCGACAACTGGCAGCCCAAGGCGGTCGCGGAGCTCACGGTCGAGGATGCGACAGCGGAGCTGGCCCGACGGTGGCTGGCGTCATACGGTCCGGCAACCGAGGACGACCTGGCCTGGTGGGCGGGTTGGACCAAGGCGCGTACGCGCGCGGCCCTCGCCCGGTGTGAGGTGGTCGAGGTCGACCTTGACGGGCAGGTTGGCTACGTCCTTCCCGGCGATGACGCACCCACAACGGAAGACGAGCCGTGGGTGACGCTGCTTCCGGCGCTCGATCCGACGGTCATGGGCTGGAAGCACCGCGACTTCTACCTCGGGCCGCACCGTTCGCTGCTGTTCGACGTCAACGGCAATGCCGGTCCGACCGTCTGGGCCAACGGTGAGGTGGTCGGCGGCTGGGCCCAGCTCGATTCCGGCGAGGTGGTGGTCAACCTGCTGGCCGACGTCGGCAAGGAAGCGACCCAGGCCATCGACCTGGTCGCTTCCTCGCTCACGTCATTGCTCGGGGACGTACGCCTCAAGGCGCGCGCCCGTGGCTGGACCCCTTCAGAGAAGCAGTTGCGCAGCTAGCCCAGTCGGTCGACCAGGTCCTTGAGGATGTCGGTGAACGTTCCCGACGGGCGCATCACTGCGTTGGTCTTGGCGTCGTCTGGTCGGAAGTAGCCACCAATGTCGGCGGGCGATCCCTGAACGGCGAGGAGCTCGTCGACGATCTTCTGTTCGTTCGACTCCAGGGCTCCCGCGATCGCCGCGAAGCCTGCGGCCAGCTCAGCGTCCTCCGTCTGCTTGGCCAGCTCCTGCGCCCAGTAGAAAGCGAGGTAGAAGTGGCTGCCACGGTTGTCGATCGTGCCCAGCTTGCGGCCCGGCGACTTGTTCTCATCGAGGAACGTGCCCGTCGCCCGGTCGAGTGTGTCGGCGAGGATCTGCGCGCGCGCATTGCCGGTCGTCGTGGCCATGTGCTCGAAGCTGGAGGCCAACGCCAAGAACTCGCCAAGGCTGTCCCAGCGCAGGTAGTTCTCCTTGACGAGCTGCTGCACGTGCTTGGGGGCCGAACCGCCGGCACCGGTCTCGAACAGTCCACCACCGTTGATCAGCGGCACGATCGAGAGCATCTTGGCGCTCGTCCCGAGCTCGAGGATCGGGAAGAGGTCGGTGTTGTAGTCGCGCAGCACGTTGCCGGTCACCGAGATGGTGTCTTCACCCTTGCGGATGCGGTCTACCGAGAACTGAGTCGCCTCGACGGGCGACATGATCTCGATCTGCAGACCGTCGGTGTCGTGCTCCGGGAGGTAGGCCTTGATCTTGGCGATCAGATTCGTGTCGTGCGCACGCGTCGAGTCGAGCCAGAACACCGCGGGCGTGTTGGACGCCCGGGCACGGGTGACGGCGAGCTTGACCCAGTCGCGGATCGGCACGTCCTTGGTCTGGCAGGCGCGCCAGATGTCTCCCGACTCGACCGCGTGCTCGATCAGCACATCGCCTGCGCGGTTGACGACCTGCACTGTTCCGGGTGCGGGGATCTCGAAGGTCTTGTCGTGGCTGCCATACTCCTCGGCCGCCTGCGCCATGAGTCCCACGTTCGGCACGGAGCCCATCGTGGTGGGGTCGTAGGCGCCATTGGCCCGGCAGTCATCGATGACGACCTGGTAGATGCCGGCGTACGAGCTGTCCGGGATCACGGCGAGCGTGTCGGCCTCTGCGCCATCGGGGCCCCACATGTGGCCCGACGTACGGATCATGGCAGGCATCGACGCATCGACGATGACGTCGCTGGGGACGTGGAGGTTGGTGATGCCCTTGTCGGAGTCGACCATGGCGAGCGGCGGACCGGCGGCAATGCCAGCGTCGATCGCGGCTTTGATCTCAGCACCGTTGGGGAGCTCGTCGAGCCCGGCGATGATCGAGCCGAGGCCGTTGCTCGGGCTCAGGCCAGCGGCCGCGAGGTCGTCGCCGTACTGGGCGAACACGTCAGGCAGGAATGCCTTGACGACGTGGCCGAAGATGACCGGGTCGGAGACCTTCATCATCGTGGCCTTGAGGTGGACCGAGAACAGGACGCCATCGGCACGGGCGCGCTCGACCTGAGCGGCGAGGAATGCGTCGAGTGCGGCCGCGCGCATGACGGTGCCGTCGACGATCTCGCCAGCGAGCACGGGGAACGCTTCCTTGAGCACAGTCGTGGTGCCGTCAGCGCCGACGAGCCGGATCGTCAGTGCGTCATCGGCCTCGAGCACAACTGACTTCTCGTTGTCGCGGAAGTCGTCGGCGTCCATCGTGGCGACGTTCGTCTTGGAGTCGGCGCTCCACGCGCCCATCGAGTGCGGGTGCTTGCGCGCGTAGTTCTTGACCGATGCCGGTGCACGACGATCGGAGTTGCCCTCGCGGAGGACTGGGTTGACCGCGCTGCCCTTGACCTTGTCGTAGCGCGCGCGGACTTCCTTGTCCTCATCCGTCTGCGGGTTGTCCGGGTAGTCCGGCAGTGCGTAGCCCTGACTCTGCAGCTCAGCGATCGCGGCCTCGAGCTGCGGAATCGAGGCGCTGATGTTGGGCAGCTTGATGATGTTGGCCTCGGGTGTCTTCGCGAGGGCGCCCAGCTCAGCCAGCGCATCGCCGATCTGCTGCTCGGGCGTCAGGCGATCACCGAACAGGGCAATGATGCGGCCGGCCAGCGAGATGTCGCGGGTCTCGACCTCGACGCCGGCGGTCGAGGCATACGCCTCAATCACGGGGAGGAACGAGTACGTGGCCAGCAAGGGCGCTTCGTCGGTGTGGGTGTAGATGATCTTGGCCATGTGGCCAGCCTCCTAGGCGCAGAAAATTCGTTCGACATCAAGATATCTCACTGATGTCGACACACCTGACGGAACCTTGTTGCACCGTCTCCCAGTCATACAGTGGAAATTGGTCGCAGGGGGCGACCCCCTAGTGGAGGAGTCTCATCATGGCTACAACCACCCCAATGTCATCGCGGCTCGCCGCCGAAGCGCTCGGCACGTTCGTGCTCGTGCTGGGCGGCGTCGGCAGCGCAATCCTCGCGGGCCAGGCGATCGGCGCGCACGGCGTCGCGCTCGCCTTCGGCCTCACCGTCCTGACCATGGCGTTCGCCGTCGGCCCCATCTCGGGCGGTCACTTCAACCCGGCAGTCACAGTCGGCCTAGCAGCAGCAAAGCGATTCGAGTGGAACAACGTGCTGCCATACGTCGCCGCCCAAGTCGCCGGCGGCGTTGTCGGCGGACTCGCCATCTGGGCGATCGGCTCAGGCAATGGAGACTTCGACCGCGAGACCTCGTTCGCCGGCGCATCCAACGGCTGGGGCGACACGATCGGCGGCTATTCGCTGCTCTCGGTGCTCCTCACCGAGGTCATCTTCACAGCGCTGTTCGTGTTCATCATTGCTGCCGTGACCTCGGGCAGGACGCCCGCCGGATTCGCACCGATCGCGATCGGCCTGGCGCTGACTCTCATCCACCTCGTGACGATTCCGGTCGACAACACGTCGGTCAACCCGGCCCGGTCCATCGGCGCCGCTTTGCTGGCCGGTGGAGACAGCATGCAGCAGGTATGGGCGTTCATCGTCGCGCCGCTAATCGGCGGCATCGTTGGCGGCATCGGCTACAAAGCCATCACCGGCGGCGCTCGTTCCGGCGTCGACATCGAGGGCAAGCGCTAGTCACAAGAACAGACGAAAGGCCCGGTCATCACGACCGGGCCTTTCGTATGTCTCGTCAATCAGGTCAGGCGACGTCGTACCTATCGAGGTCCATGACCTTGGCCCAGGCAGCCACGAAGTCCGTGACGAACTTGCCCTTGGCGTCGTCGCTCGCGTAGACCTCCGCGATCGCCCGCAGCTCGGAGTTCGATCCGAAGACGAGGTCGGCACGGCTTCCGGTCCACTTCACGGCACCCGAGTTGTCGCGTGCTTCGTACGTCGACGAGTCCGCCGCTGCGGCCGTCCACGTCGCACCGAGGTCGAGGAGGTTGGCGAAGAAGTCGTTCGTCAACGTTCCCGGCCTGTCGGTGAAGACACCCGTCGAGGAGTTGTCGTAGTTGGTCTCCAGCACACGCAGACCACCCACCAACACCGTCAGCTCCGGAGCGCTGAGGTTGAGCAGGTTGGCCTTGTCGATCAGCAGGAACTCCGCCGGAAGGCGGTTGCCCTTCGCTTCGTAGTTGCGGAAACCGTCAGCGACCGGCTCGAGCGCCGAGAACGACTCGACGTCCGTCTGCTCCTGCGTCGCATCCGTACGACCCGGTGTGAACGGGACCTCGATGTCGTAGCCCGCAGCCTTGGCCGCCTGCTCGATGGCTGCCGCACCGCCGAGCACGATGACGTCGGCCAGCGAGACATGCTTGGTGCCCGCGCTGAACGCCTGCTGAACGCTCTCGAGGGTGCGCAGCACTGTCGCCAGCTGGTCCGGGTTGTTGACCTCCCAGCCGTTCTGCGGCTCGAGCCGGATCCGCGCACCGTTGGCTCCACCACGCTTGTCGCTCACGCGGAACGACGAGGCCGAGGCCCACGCGGTCGAGACGAGCTGCGAGACGGTCAGACCGGAGGCGATGAGCTGCCCCTTGAGGTAGGCGATGTCACCGGCCGTGATTCCTTCGCCCGTCGCAGCGGGCAGCGGGTCCTGCCAGAGCAGCTCTTCCTGCGGCACGAGCGGTCCGAGATAGCGCTGGATCGGCCCCATGTCGCGGTGCGTCAGCTTGTACCAAGCACGCGCGAACGCGTCGGCGAGCTGATCCGGGTTCTCCAGGAAGCGGCGCGAGATCGGCTCGTAGATCGGGTCGAACCGGAGCGCGAGGTCCGAGGTGAGCATGGTCGGCGGGCGCGAGAGCGAGCCATCCTGCGGATCCGGCACAGTGTTGGCCGCGGCACCGTCCTTGGGCTGCCACTGGTGTGCGCCCGCGGGGCTCTTCGTGAGCTCCCACTCGTGGGCGAACAGCGTCTCGAAGAACGTGTTGTCCCAGGTCGTCGGTGTCGCCGTCCAGGTGACCTCGAGTCCGCTGGTGATCACGTCCCGGCCCTTGCCGGTGCCGAACGACTGCTTCCAGCCGAGTCCCTGCTCCTCGATCGAGGCGCCTTCGGGCTCGGGTCCGACGTACTTGTCGGGATCGCCCGCACCGTGCGCCTTGCCGAATGTGTGACCGCCGGCGATCAGTGCAACGGTCTCCTCGTCGTTCATGGCCATGCGACCGAACGTCTCGCGGATGTCGCGCGCCGAGGCGAGCGGATCCGGGACACCCTCGGGGCCTTCGGGGTTGACGTAGATCAGGCCCATCTGGACTGCCGCGAGCGGGCTCTCGAGCTCACGATCACCGGTGTAGCGCTCTGCGCCACCCTTGTCGCCGCCGAGCCACTCGGCCTCGGGACCCCAGTAGACGTCCTCGTCGGGCTCCCACACATCGGGACGACCGCCGGCGAAGCCGAAGGTCTTGAAGCCCATGGTCTCGAGGGCGACATTTCCGGTAAGGATCATCAGGTCGGCCCACGAGATCGCCGAGCCGTACTTCTTCTTGATGGGCCAGAGCAGACGGCGAGCCTTGTCGAGGTTGCCGTTGTCGGGCCAGCTGTTGAGCGGAGCGAAGCGCTGCATTCCGGCTCCGGCACCGCCTCGGCCATCCCTGATCCGGTAGGTACCGGCGCTGTGCCAGGCCATGCGGATGAAGAACGGTCCGTAGTGACCGAAGTCCGCCGGCCACCAGTCCTGCGAGTCGGTCATGAGGGTCGCGAGGTCAGCGCGCAGTCCGTCGAGGTCGAGGTTGCTGAACGCCTGGGCATAGTCGAAGTCGTCGTCCATCGGGTTGGCGACGTCGGTGTGCTTGCGCAGGATCTTGAGGTTGAGCTGGTTGGGCCACCACTCCTGGTTGGCCGAGCCCTCGGTCGGGTGAACACGTCCGCCATGGGAGACGGGGCACTTGCCTTGGCCCTCGTTCTCCTCGTCGTTCATGTCGCCTACGACGGCGTTGTGGTCCTGGTTGTCAGGCATGGCGTTCCTTCCGGATCAGTTGGTTGTCTCAAGAACAGGTGTGCAGTCGGGGCAGGTGCCCCAGTAGGTGACCTCGGCCTCGTCAATCGTGAAGCCGTGGTCGTCAGAAGCGGTCAAGCAAGGAGCACTGCCGTGGGCGCAGTCAACATCGGCGACGGCACCGCACTCGCGGCAGACGACATGGTGGTGGTTGTCACCAACGCGCAGCTCGAACAGGGCGGGCGAGCCGGCCGGCTCGATGCGCCGGGCCAGTCCGACATCAGTCAGTGCGCGCAACACGTCGTAGATCGCCTGGGTCGACACCCCTCCGAGCTCAGCTCGTACGTCGGCCGCGATGCGGTCAACCTCTGAGTGAGGGGCCAGCGCCAGAGCCGAGATCACGGCGACCCGAGGGCGGGTGACGCGCATACCGGCGCCCCGCAACAGCTCCACGGGGTCCGCGATGGTCTGCATGACCACATGCAACCACCCTTTCTGGAATCATTCAAGATTAGACACGCACATTCGTCCGACCCGAGCACATTCGTACAGCCACAGTGGGTTAGTTTCGACTGAGTCCCCCATGCATCAAGGAGCAATTCGTGAGCACAACCCCCGTCAAGGTCGCCGTCACCGGAGCTGCCGGTCAGATCGGCTACAGCCTGCTGTTCCGCCTCGCAAGCGGTTCACTGCTCGGGCCCAACACCCCGATCCAGCTCCAGCTGCTCGAGATCACCCCGGCACTCAAGGCGCTCGAGGGTGTCGTCATGGAGCTCGACGACTGCGCGTTCCCGACTCTCGCTGGCGTCGAGATCGGCGATGACGCCGAGAAGATCTTCGATGGCGTCAACCTCGCCCTGCTCGTCGGCGCTCGTCCCCGCGGACCGGGCATGGAGCGCGGAGACCTGCTCGAGGCCAACGGCGCGATCTTCACCGCCCAGGGCAAGGCGCTCAACAAGGTCGCCGCGAGCGACGTACGCATTGGTGTCACCGGCAACCCGGCCAACACCAACGCGCTCATCGCGATGACCAACGCGCCTGACATCCCCAAGGAGCGCTTCAGCGCCCTTACCCGTCTCGACCACAACCGCGCCATCTCGCAGCTCGCTGCAAAGACCGGCGCCAGCGTGACCGACATCAAGAAGATGACGATCTGGGGCAACCACTCGGCCACCCAGTACCCCGACATCTTCCACGCACAGGTTGGCGGCAAGAACGCCGCTGAGACCGTCAACGACCAGGCCTGGATCGAGAACAACTTCATCCCGACTGTCGCCAAGCGTGGTGCCGCGATCATCGAGGCTCGCGGTTCGTCGTCGGCAGCTTCCGCTGCCTCGGCCACGATCGATGCTGCACATGACTGGCTGTTCGGTACGCCCGAGGGCGACTGGGCGTCGATGGCTGTGGTGTCCGACGGTTCGTACGGCATCCCCGAAGGTCTGATCTACTCGTTCCCCGTCACGACCGAGGGCGGCGACTGGTCGATCGTCCAGGGTCTGGAGATCGACGACTTCTCCCGCGCCCGCATGGACGCGACGGCTGCCGAGCTCATCGAAGAGCGCGACGCTGTCAAGGAGCTCGGCCTGATCTAAGGCCCAGAGTCACTCCGCGCTGCCCCATTTCCGATTCGGAGGTGGGGCAGTGTGATGTCAGCCCGGCTGGTCAGGAATCACGAGCGACAGCACGACGAGTGCGACGCCGAGCAGGGTCATCCACAGCATGTCGAAGGCCTTGCCGCGTACGCGCAGCATGCCTGTGTGGCTGACCGGTACGACCGAGCGGGCGATGGCGCCAACGATGAACGCTCCACCCACGACGGCGACGCCTGCCCTCCAGGGTCCGGCCACGACCATGCTCAGACCGGTGAAGACGGCGAGGAGCTGCAGCAAGTAGAGCTGTGAACCGCGACTGCGCGGACCCTTCACGGGTTGAGCCGCTCGGCCGTGTCGACGACGTTGGACAGGAGCATCGCGCGGGTCATCGGTCCCACTCCCCCGGGGTTCGGGGAGATCCAGTCGGCGACCTCATACGCGGCTGGATCGACGTCACCGACGATGCCGTTCTCGTCGCGGCTTACGCCCACGTCGAGCAGAGCGGCACCGGGCTTGACCATGTCGGCTGAGACGATGCCCGGAACGCCTGCGGCGGCGATCACGATGTCGGCACGGCGAACCTCAGCTCCGAGGTCGGTCGTGCCCGTATGGCACAAGGTGACCGTCGCGTTCTCGCTGCGACGCGTCAGCAGCAGGCCCATGGGCCTGCCCACGGTGATGCCGCGCCCGACGACCACGACGTGCTTGCCAGCAATGGCCACGTCATGGCGACGGAGGAGCTCGATGATGCCGCGAGGCGTGCAGGGCAGCGGCGCTTCCTTGCCGAGCACCAGCCAGCCGAGATTGGTCGGGTGCAGACCGTCAGCGTCCTTCTCCGGGTCAATGCGTCCGATCACGGCGTTCTCGTCGAGGCCCTTGGGCAGCGGTAGCTGGACGATGTAGCCCGTACAGGCCGGATCGGCGTTCAGCTGGTCGACTGCTGCCTCGACATCGGCCTGGGTCGCGGTCGCGGGAAGGTCGATGCGGATCGAGTTGATGCCGACCTCAGCGCAATCCTTGTGCTTGCCTGCGACATACCACTGGCTGCCAGGATCGTCGCCGACCAAGATCGTGCCGAGCCCGGGAATGACTCCCTTGGTGGCCAGCGCGCTCACCCGCTCGCGGAGCTCAGCCTTGATCGCGGCTGCAGCCGCCTTGCCGTCGAGGATCTGTGCCGTCACGAGCATGAGTCTTTCACGACGACCGTCGCTGATCGTGACGGGTCAGGGAGCGTCGCGCCTCGGCGCATAGACTTCCCTCAGCACTCACCGCTCCTTGAAGGGTCGTTCATGGCAACTCGCGCGCAGCTGTCGCAGGAGCGCAGTCGACTACGTCGCGACGAGCTCCTCAACGCAGCGATCGAGCTGTTCGCAGAGGGCGGGTCCCGAGCCATCACGCACCGGGCTGTCTCGCTGCGCGCCGGACTGCCGTCGGCCACGACGACGTACTACTTCGAGTCGATCGACGAGCTCATCCGCGAAGCCCTCGGTGCGCACATCGACCAGTGGACCGCTGACCTTGAGGCACTGTCCAAGGTCGACATCGATGTCGACGTCAGTCTGGATGACGCCGCTGGTTTCATCACCACGGTCTTCGCCGCTCGCGGGCCCGAGGTGGCTGCACTGGAGCTCTCGATCTTCCTCGCGGCATCACGTCAGCCAGAGCTGCGTGACCAGGCCGCCCGCGCAATGCGGGCATTCGAGTCCTTGGCCGGATCCATGCTGACCCGGGTCGGCATCGACACCCCCGGCGAGCTGGCCGGAGCGATCGTCGCGCTCATCGCGGGCACCGCACTACGACGACAGTCCAGCCTCTACACCGAAGAGGTCGAGGCCCGTCTGCTCACGATGGCCATCCGCAACCTGGTGGCAGCGCACGCTCTGGGTCCGGAAGGCGTTGACCAGAAGCTCGCTGAGCTCCGGGAGAGCCAGCCTTGACCGTGACGCTGGGCACCCTCGAGCTCGGGCCGCTCGACCTGTCACTGCTCGCGGACCCGGTGGCTCGCGCTCTGGCGACACTCCCTGACGTGGCGGCTCACGCACACACGGTCGCGATCGACCCGGGTCTCGCTGACACCGCCGCCCTGGCTTCCGAGCACGGCATTCCCCCGGAGGTCTCGGCCAACTGCGTCGTGGTGCTCGGCAAACGTGGTGGTGAGCAGCGACCTGCTGCCTGCGTCGTGCTCGCGCATACCCGCGCAGACGTCAACGGGCTCGTACGCCGCACGATCGACGTACGAAAGCTCTCGTTCGCCCCACAGGACTGGGCCGTGTCGGAGACTGCCATGGAGTACGGCGGCATCACGCCAGTCGGCCTCCCGGACGGATGGCCACTTCTGGTGGATTCCAAGGTCGTCGAGCAGCCATGGGTCCTGATCGGCAGCGGTCTCCGGCGATCCAAGCTCGCTCTGCCAGGTGCGTCGTTGGCTGACCTCCCCAACGCTCTGGTGCTCCAAGACCTCGGCGTACCCGTGAGCTAGACCGGAGGAGCTTCCGACTGAGCGGGTCGTTGGCTCAGCGCGAGCCATACGACGGCAGCCAGCACCAGGGCAGCGCCGATCGCCTGGACTGTCGACAGAGTCTCCGAGAGCAGCCAGGTCGCAAGACCGACGGTGACGACAGGCTCAAGCGTCGACAGCACCGACGTCGAGGTCGGACCGAGCAGTCGCAGTCCGGCGAAGAACGCGAGGATGGCCATCACGGTGCAGACCAGCGCGATGGCGGCCAGCGACGACCAGCCCTTGGCGGACTCAGGGAATGAGGCGGGACGACCAGTCGCGGCAAGTACGGCGACGATCACGCCGGACACGAATGCGGCAGCGACGCATACGACCGTCGACACCGCGATCGCATCCAGGCCGCGGGTCACCACCGAACCGACAGTGATGTAGATCGAGTAGATGACCGCAGCGCCGATACCCAGCGCGATCCCAAGGGGTCGGCCCGTACCCCCGCCGACGACGAGGAAGGTGCCCGCGAGGGCCAGCGCCAGCGCCAACGCCGTCACCAGCCCGATACGTTCGTGCAGGAACACCGCCGCGAGGATGGCGACGAACGCGGGGAAGAGATAGAGCAACAGCGCGACCAGGCTGGCCTGCGCGTGCTCGAGTGCAAGGAAGTAGCAGTAGGCCTGACCGACGTAACCGATCCCGCCCATTGCAGCTACCGGCAGGCAGTCACGCACCGACGGGAGGGCGATCCCTCGTACGCGCATGAACGCGACGAGGATCAGCGCGGCAGCCGTGAACCGTACGAAGATCAGCGCCGGCGTGCTCGTGCCGTCATCCTGCGCCCAGACTCCGAAGATCGCCATCGACCCGAATGCAGCCGAGGACAACGCGACCAGCAGCGCCCCGACCATGCGTTCGGACATGGTTAATGGAAAAAGTGCCGGGTGCCGGTGACGTACATCGTCACGCCGGCAGCGTTGGCTGCCTCGATCACCGAGTCGTCACGGATCGATCCACCAGGCTGCACGATCGCGCGTACGCCAGCAGCCATCAGGATCTCTGGACCGTCGGGGAACGGGAAGAACGCGTCGGACGCGGCGACCGAGCCTTCCGCGCGTTCGGCTCCGGCCCGCTCCACGGCAAGCTTGCACGAGTCGACACGGTTGACCTGACCCATGCCGACGCCGACCGAGGCGCCGTCCTTGGCCAGCAGGATTGCGTTCGACTTCACAGCCCGGCACGCAGTCCAGGCGAACGCGAGGTCGGCGAGGGTGGCCTCGTCGGCCGGCTCGCCGGCCACCAGGGTCCAGGTCGAAGGCGCGTCGCCCTCAGCATCGACCCGGTCGACCTTCTGGAGGAGTACACCGCCACTCACGGGACGAAGCTCGACCGGCGAGCGACCGGCTTCGACCGGCACCTGGAGGATGCGGATGTTCTTCTTCGCCTGGAGCACGTCGAGCGCACCCGGCTCGTAGTCCGGCGCGACGATGACCTCGGTGAAGACCTCGGCGACCTGCTCGGCCATCGCAACGCTCACCGGACGGTTGGCGGCAATGACGCCACCGAATGCCGAGACGGGGTCGCAGGCATGGGCCCGGGCGTGCGCTTCGCCGACATCACTGCCGACAGCAATCCCACAGGGATTAGCGTGCTTGATGATCGCCACCGCGGGCGCCTCGAAGTCACCCACCGCGCGTCGCGCAGCGTCCGTGTCGACGTAGTTGTTGTAGCTCATCTCCTTGCCGTGCAGCTGCACGGCATTGGCCAGACCGCCACGGCCAGATGTGTAGAGAGCGGCAGGCTGGTGCGGGTTCTCGCCGTACCGAAGAACAGCCGACCGCTCCCACGTCGCGCCAAGGAAGTCAGGGAAGATCGAATCCGTCGGTTGTACGTACGCCGACGCAAACCACGACGCGACCGCGACGTCATACGCCGCAGTGTGCGCGAATGCCTGGGCAGCGAGCTGCTTGCGCTGTTCGAGCGTGAATCCACCAGCGGCGAGAGCCTCCCGGAGCGAGTCGTACTGGGCCGTCGAGGTGACGACGGCGACGCTGGGATGGTTCTTGGCGGCGGCGCGAACCATCGACGGTCCGCCGATGTCGATCTGCTCGACACACTCGTCGGGCGTTGCCCCGGAGGCAACGGTCTCGGTAAACGGGTAGAGGTTGACGATCACGATGTCGAACGGCTCGATGCCGAGATCAGCGAGCTGGGACACATGCGAGTCGAGCCGCAGGTCGGCCAGGATGCCGGCGTGTACGCGCGGGTGAAGGGTCTTGACCCGACCGTCGAGGCACTCGGGGAATTCAGTCAGCTGCTCGACCGGGGTGACTGGCACGCCCGACGACTCAATGGTCTTGGCGGTCGAACCGGTCGACACGATGGCAACACCAGCGGCGTGCAGGTCGCGCGCGAGCTCTTCGAGGCCGGTCTTGTCATAGACCGAGATCAGGGCACGCTTGAGGGGACGGGTTGTCATGTGGGGGCTCCTCCGAGGCGCACGGCCCGGTCATCGATGTGGAAGTCCGAACGGGCCAGAGTGCCGACCCATTCGACGAGCATGGTCCGCTCGCTGGTCTTGATGCGTTCGTGCAGCGTCTCTTCGTCGTCGTCGTCGAGCACAGGCACGGCAACCTGCGCCACGATCGGTCCGGTGTCGAGTCCCTCGTCGACGACGAACAGCGTCGCGCCGGTGACTTTGACGCCGTATGCCAGCGCATCGCGCGGCCCATGCATGCCCGGGAAGGCAGGCGACAGCGCCGGGTGGGTGTTGAGCGTACGACCGCCGAAACGGGCAAGGAATGCCGGGCCAGCCAGCTTCATGAATCCGGCGAGCACGACGAGATTCGGCGCGTGAGCAGCAACAGCCTCGGCGAGTGCAACGTCCCAGGCCGCGCGATCGGCATAGGACTTCGTCTCCACGACGAAGGTCTCGATGCCGTGCTTCTCAGCCCGCTCGAGAGCGAGGATGCCAGCGCGGTCTGCACCGACCGCGACAACCTCGACGCCGTAGTCAGGTTGGGTCGACGCGTCGATCAGGGCTTGGAGATTTGTCCCGCTTCCAGAGACGAGCACCACGACTCGTGCTGGCGACTTCGGGCTTCGTGGCACGGTCCCCACGATAGTGGCCGAGCACTGCGCCAAGTGCGCCGCCCAGCGCCATCACGGGTACGGCAACCAGAAGCGGGGTCAGAGTCGGAGGACCAGCATCAGCCATCCGGCCGGGACCGATCGCACCACCCGACACGGCGATCAGCAGTCCCAGCGCCAGCCCGGCGACTCCCCCGGCTGCCGCGCCCAGACCCACACGGGTGAGTAGGTCTTCGCGATCACGCACCTCGACCCGCCAGCCGGCGATCATGCCCGCGAGAAGCGGGATGAGACCGAGCAGGAACACCCAGTCCGCGAACTGCCCCGGCGCTGGAAGCGCGGCGAAGATCGGCAGGCCGGGAACCTCACCCAGCTGTGCACCCGTCAGGTCCACGCTGGTGTCGGTGCCGAGGGCGAAGCCAGGGCCGACCAGAGCCGAAGCGGTCCACAGGATGAGGGTCGGTATGGCAAGCAGGCACCCGACCGCGAGAGCCAAACCGCCGCCGAATCCCGGATCGAGCACGGCCCACAGGTCGCCGGCCCGTGAAACGTGCAGGATCAGCAGCGCGAGCACGATCGTCGCGGACGACGCCAGAACGGCGATGATCGCCGGCACTGAGGCGCGTACGACAGCGCGTGCATCGACATTGGGCGTCGGCCAAAGGTCAGCCGTGGCCTGGTGGCGCGCGGCTGCGCCCAGTGCCGCGCCGATGCCACCAACGATGAACGCGCCAATGGCTGCGCGGACTGCTGAGGTGTGGATGTCGCCCGCGTTGGACACAGCCGAAGCGATGCCAGCGATGACCCCCGATGCACCAGCCGTTGCCGCCGCGAAGGCCGGGAGCTCAACCGGATCGACGACGACCCAATGCGCAGTGGCCACCACGATGGCGATGCACAGCAGCGTCGCGCCCAGAGGCACGAGCCCCAGCGAGACCTCACCGGCGTCCAACCCCGACCCCAACGAGACCAACCACGTACGAGCAGACGATCGGGCGAACCCTGAGAACGACAGGTCCGCCGATCCAAGGGCTGCCAGGACGAACAGTGCCGAGACGGCGAGCGAGCCGACCGCCGCGAGGACCGCCGTCAGGAAGGCAGGCCGCAAGAAGGACGGCGTGGACGGCTCGGGCACCACTTCATCCTGCCTGTAAAGTTGCGGCGTTGTAGACAGGCACGCCCGGGACGCTGGACGCATAGGAATGGGGAGGCTGACATGACTCGCGTCGACGAGTTCAACAGCT
>JAKFCR010000268.1:0-17501 GCA_036676545.1 Aeromicrobium sp.
GAAGCGAATCAGACCCGCTTCTGCCACTCGCCCTCGGCGCCGATCGGCTTGAAGCCCATCTCGATGTTGACCCGCAGCATCGGCTCGTTCTCCTCGACGTTGAACGTGACGATCTGCGGGGTATCGGGTGCTTGGCGCAGGAGTTGCTGCGCATTGACCGCCTTCAGGAGCTTCCCGAGTCGATGGCCGCGATGCGCCCGCAGCACCAGCGTGTCTTCCTGCACCGCCGGCATGTCCGCGCCGTCGAGCCGGCCCAGCTCGGTGTGCGCGACCAGCGTTCCGGTCGGTACGTGCTCGGCTGCAGCGGTGTAGAGCGTCCGGCCAGTGCCCTCCTGACGATCGTCGTGCTCCCGTACGCGATCTGCATCCCAAACGTCAGGGATGACCTCCAGGCCACCGGACGGTTCATCGACGCTCATCGCCGTCGAGAGAGCAGCCTTCTGCTCAAGCCACTTCTCGGGCGTACGACCCACCCACTCGACGATCCTGTAATCCGAGCCGGCCTTGTCCTGGGCGACCGCGCGCTGGTTCTCCAGCGTCTCGGCTATGTCCGTCAGGTCGAGGCTGCTGATCCGGGCGATCTGCTCGAGCTCGTATCCGTGGTGGAGAAGGAACTGCACGCCGGCGTCGTCGGCAGGAATGTCACCGAACCCCGTCGACGCCGTGACTCGTTCGCCACCGTCGGAGGACGTGTGGATGACCGATGCCTGGATGACCTTGCGGCCCATCTCGGCGACGACCTGCTCCATGTACGCGAACAGCGCCGATCCGAGACCACGTCGACGGTGTGACGGCAGTACGTCAGCCGTGATTGTCGCCGCAGGAGCATCGGCGGCCGTCAGCCACCCCATCCACCCACGCCCCACGATGCGACCACCATCGCGCACCACGAAGTGGCGCCGCCCCTTGTGCGGGCTGCTTGTGTAATGCGGGAAGATCGCCTCCGGCGTGACCGACAACGCGTCGGTCCCGAGGGTCTCGGCCTCGACTCGGTTGCGCATCGCGATCAATTCGCGGAACTCGTCCCCCCCGGGACCGTCGAGCCTGTCCGGAGGGATCAGCTCGTCGACGACGACATCAGTCATGTGTTGCGGTGCCTCTCGAAGAATTGTCTGAGCATGGTCGAGGACTCGTCGGCAAGCACGCCACTGACCACCTCTGGGCGGTGGTTGAGGCGACGATCGCGTACGACGTCCCACAACGACCCTACGGCTCCGGCCTTCTCGTCAAAAGCGCCGAACACCAGCCGCTCGAGCCTCGACGCCACGATCGCGCCGGCGCACATCGTGCATGGCTCCAGCGTCACCACGAGAGTGCAGCCCTCAAGCCGCCACTCACCCCGAGCCGCGGTGGCTTCGCGGATCGCGACGATCTCGGCGTGCCCGGTGGGATCGGCGTCCCGCTCGCGAGTGTTGCGACCCGTCCCGATCACGACGCCGTCACCGTCGACGACGATCGCGCCCACGGGCACGTCGTCGGAATCGGCAGCGGTTAGTGCCAGGTCCAGCGCCTGCCGCATCAGTGCGTCGTACATCAACCGATGATGGCGTCGAGCTTGTCGCCAAAGCCGAGACGGTCGGCGACATCGCGAAGGATGTCCTCGGGGAAGAGATCGTCGTCATCGCACAGCACGCTGAGCTCGAGACCGGGCATGCCGAGGTCGCTGAGGATGTCGAGGTCACCGACCGGCTGCGGATCGTCCGGATCCTCGGGATCAGGCAGGTCGAGCAAGTCGGCAACGCCACCGGCCAGCGGCCAGTCGGTCACTGCCGTCACGTCGGAGAGCAGTGCGCGTACCTGAACACCGGAGCGACGCAGGATGACGAAGAAGTCGTCGTTCATCGAGACCAGCCCGAGCACGCCAACCTCTGACGGGAAGCGGGCGAGCGCCTCGCTCAGCTCATCGACGTCCTCGCCGATGGTCGCGTGCAGCTCGACAACCTGCCACTCACCTTCGTCGCGGTAGGCGGCCACCGCGAAGTCGACATCGTCCTCAGCCATGGCACACCTCCTAGGGCACGTCACGGGACCGCCTAACGGCGGCCTCTCTGTGATGGTGACAGACCCGCGACACCCAGCGCTACTCTCGTGCCATGCAGGTACACGTTGCCGATCACCCGCTCATCTCGCACAAACTCACCAAGCTCCGCGACGAACGTACGGACTCACCGACGTTCAGACGCCTCGCCGATGAGCTCGTCACCCTGCTCGCGTACGAAGCCACCCGCGACGTACGCGTGACGCCGGTAGACGTCAAGACGCCTGTGGCGATCGCCAAGGGAGTACGGCTCACCGATCCGCGCCCCCTGGTCGTACCGATCCTGCGCGCAGGGCTCGGCATGCTCGAAGGCATGCAGCGACTGCTGCCCACAGCAGAGGTCGGCTTCCTCGGCATGGTGCGCAACGAGGAGACCCTCGAGGCCGTCACGTACGCCGAGCGTCTGCCCGACGACCTCACGGGTCGCCAGTGCTACGTGCTCGATCCGATGCTCGCGACGGGCGGCTCACTGGCCACGGCAATCGACTTCTTGGTGAAGCGCGGGGCCAACCACATCACTGCGATCACCCTGCTCGCCGCTCCCGAGGGCATCGCCCGTATGGAGAAGGAGCTCGAGAACATCAACGTGCCGGTCAATCTGGTGACGGCTGGGCTCGACGAAAAGCTCAACGAGCTGGGCTACATCGTTCCCGGCCTCGGAGACGCCGGCGACCGCCTGTATGGAGTGGTCGACTAACCGAGAACGTCGGTGTTGAAGATTCCGTACATGATGCCGACCACGACGAGGGCAAGCACCAAGAAGATCAACGCCTTGTTGCCGGTGTCGTCATCGTCATTTGGGCGGTCGTACTCAGGCTTGTCCACAACACTTCTCCAATGGATCGGGTCGGTACGAACTTGTTAACGATTCCACGTGCCTTCACGTCACGACTCACACACGATTGACTCACAGCGCGCGGATGATCTCCTCGACCTTGTCCTTCGCGTCGCCGAACAGCATCTGGCTGTTGTCACGGAAGAAAAGCGGGTTCTGGACGCCGGCGTAGCCGGTCGCCATCGATCGCTTGAACACCACGACGTCCGCCGCTTCCCACACGTGCAGGACGGGCATACCGGCGATCGGGCTCGTCGGATCCTCGGCCGCGGCGGGGTTGACCGTGTCGTTTGCGCCGATGACCAGCACGACGGAGGTGCTGGAGAAGTCGTCGTTGATCTCGTCCATCTCGAGGACGATGTCGTACGGGACCTTGGCTTCGGCGAGGAGCACGTTCATGTGGCCCGGCAGGCGACCCGCAACGGGGTGGATGCCAAAACGCACTTCGATGTTGCGCTCGCGGAGCTTGCGTACGAGATCGGCGACCGGGTACTGCGCCTGCGCGACCGCCATGCCGTAGCCGGGTGTGATGATCACCGAGCTGGCGTTCTTGAGCAGCTCGGCGGTGTCCTCGGCGCTCACCTCGCGGTGCTCGCCGTAGTCGGTGTCATCGTCCGATGCCGCCTCGATACCGAAGCCGCCAGCGATGACGGAGATGAACGAGCGGTTCATCGCCTGGCACATGATGTAGGAGAGGTACGCACCTGACGAGCCGACGAGCGCTCCGGTGACGATCAACGCGTCGTTGTTGAGCAGGAAGCCCGACGCTGCCGCGGCCCAGCCCGAGTAGGAGTTGAGCATCGACACGACGACCGGCATGTCGCCGCCGCCGATCGAGGCGACCAGGTGCCAGCCGAGCAGCAGCGCGACCACGGTGACGGCGATGAGCAGCCCGAGGTTCGGTGTGATGACGAACCAGATTGTGAGCGCGAAGAACGCCGCCAGCGCACCGAGGTTGATGACGTTCTTGCCCGGCAGCACCAACGGTGCCGACGAGATCCGCGCCGAAAGCTTGAGGTTGGCGACGATCGAGCCGGTGAAGGTGACGGCACCGATGAACACGCCGATAAAGACCTCGGCGTTGTGGATGTCCTCCAGCGAGCCCGTGAGGTGGTTCTCCTCCAGGTAGCCGTTCCAGCCGACCAGCACCGCGGCGAGGCCGACGAATGAGTGCAGCAGCGCGATGAGCTCGGGCATACCGGTCATCTCGACGACGCGTGCGCGCCAGAGGCCGATGACAGCACCGATCGAGACCGCGACGAGCAGCAAGATGATCGCCGTGGCGTCGCCGATGTCGGCAACGACGACGAACGTGGCCACGAGGGCGATCGCCATACCGGCGATGCCGTAGACGATGCCCTGGCGGGACGACTCGTGCTTGGACAGCCCGGCGAGGCTGAAGATGAACAGCAGGGCCGCGACGATGTACGCAGCTGTGGCGATGCTCTGGGAATCCATCTGACTCAGCCCTTCGAGAACATGCTGAGCATGCGTCGGGTCACGGCGAATCCACCGAAGACGTTGATGCTGGCGAGCAGGATCGCCACGAACGAGAGTGTGCGGATCGCGGTGTCGTCATCGGCGATCTGCAGCATGGCGCCGACGATGATGATGCCCGAGATCGCATTGGTCACCGACATCAACGGGGTGTGCAGCGCGTGGTGCACCTTGCCGATGACGTAGTAGCCGATCACGATCGCGAGCGTCAGCACGGTGAAGTGCTGCGGCAGCGGCGCGGGCGCATAGGCGTTGACCAGGAACAGCGCGAGTACGCCGATGCCGACCAGCGTGAACTTGCGCGCTGTCGTCATGGGCTGCTTCGCCGGAGCAGGCTCAGCCTTCTCCTTGACCGCGGCGACAGGCGCTGCAGAGACCTTGATCTCCGGCGGCGGCCACGTCTTCTCGCCATCGCGTACGACCGTGATGCCACGCTGAACGACGTCCTCGAAGTCCAGGACGAGCTGGCCGTCCTTCTCCGGGGTCAACAGCTTCATCAGGTTGACCAGGTTGGTGCCATAGAGCTGCGAGGCCTGCGTGGGCAGCCGGCCCGGGAGGTCGGTGTAGCCGAGGATCGTGACGCCGTTGTCGGTGACGACAGCCTCGCCGGGCACCGTGCCCTCGACGTTGCCGCCCTGTGCGGCGGCCATGTCGACGATGACGCTGCCGGGCTTCATGCTCGCGACATCGGCGGCCGTCAGCAGGCGCGGTGCCGGACGTCCGGGGATCAGCGCGGTCGTGACGATGATGTCGACCTCGGCCGCCTGCTCCGAGTAGATCTCAGCGGCGCGCTTGTCGTACGCCTCGGACGTCGCCTTGGCATATCCGTCAGTGCTCTGCTCAGTCTCGACGTCGACCGGGATGTACTCGCCACCGATCGATGCGACCTGGTCAGCGACCTCAGCGCGCGGGTCAGTCGCTCGTACGATCGCGCCCAGGCTGCTGGCCGTACCGATCGCCGCGAGACCGGCGACGCCCACACCCGCGACGAGAACCTTGGCCGGCGGCACCTTGCCGGCGGCGGTGATCTGGCCGGTGAAGAACCGACCGAAGACATTGGCGGCCTCGATGACGGCGCGGTAGCCCGCGATGTTGGCCATCGAGCTCAGCACGTCAAGCGACTGTGCACGCGAGATGCGCGGAACGGCATCCATCGCCAGCACCGTGATCGGCCTCATGGCGAGCTCGTCGACCAGCTCAGGCTTGAGGGCCGGGCTGATCAGGCTGACCAGCGTTGCACCATCGACAAGTTTGGCGATCTCGTCGCTGCTCGGAGCGTTCACCTTGAACACGATCTCGCTGCCCCACGCGTCACCGATTGTCGCGCCAGCCTCGGCGTACGCCTCATCGGTGAAGCTCGCCGCCTCGCCGGCACCGGACTCGACGACAACGTCGTATCCCAGACCGATCAGCTTGCCTACGGTTTCAGGGGTCGCAGCGACCCGGGTCTCACCTGCGGCCGACTCAGCGACCACTCCCACGACACTCATTCGGCAGAACCTATCGGTCGCCGGTCATGGCGACCACCCCATGAGACAGGCATCTCACTCCGTGAGTACGACCTGTGAGAGGGGATGGCGGGCTGAGGTCCGCTCGCCTTCACCGGTCGCGCCTTCACCGCAGGCGGTGATACAACGTCAAGGTGGAACATGCTTCGACACCACGACTCTCGCCGACCACCGAGTCGCTCTACCGAGCCGCCGTCGCGTACGGGAGAACCAGCTTGGAGGATCTGGCCGACCGTGCCGGCATGGACAGCGCACTTGCGGCTCAGGAGGTGCGCGTACTGACCGGCATCGGTCTGCTCCATACGAGCGACGGTGAGATAGAAGCCGTTGCCCCGCGTATGCCCCTCGAGAACCTGGCAGCCGAACACGCAAAGGCTGCCGATGCCACGCGAGAGGTCGCCACTCGCTTCGTCGACATCTGGACCGAGGCCACTGATCGCCTGAACTTCGTGGAGGCGATCGTGGGCGAGGAGCGGTGCGCCGCCGTCGAAAGCAAGTTGATGCACGACGTGGTCTCGACGGTCGACGGGCTGTGCATCGGTCCGATCTCACCCCGAACGGCTCAGCCCGTGATGGAGATCCCGCCACCCCAAGTGGCGTGCGGATTCTTCGAGGCCATGACTCGCGGGGTGGCGGCACGTGGCCTCTACGGAGTCTCGGTGCTCGAGAACGCCGCCGGACTCGCGGCGGTGCGCCAGTGCATCGAGGCGGGCGAGCAGGCGCGCGTCTTCGCGAATGTGCCGCTCAATCTCACGATCTACGACGGCAAACGTGCCATGTGCTCGGTCCCAGGGCAGGGCGGGGACCGACGTACGCTCGTCGTCATCCACGAGTCCGGCCTGCTCGATTGCCTGATCGGGCTCTTCGACGTCTTTTGGGACATGGGCGTGCCCCTGTCGCCAGACTCCCAGGTCGTCAACGCACTCGAAGGGTCTGGCTCGGAGGAACAGCAGCTCCTCTCCTATCTTGCGGCCGGGCTCACGGATGAGGCGATCGCCCGTGACCTCGGAGTGAGCCCACGGACACTGGGTCGTCGAATCGCACGCCTGGAAGAAGAGCTCGGCGTACGCAGCCGGTTCCAGCTGGCTGTTCAGGCCAGCCGTCGCGGTTGGATCTGACCAGCCGCACACCCGAAAGCAGTGGCACCCCCGTCGCAACAAGGCGACGACAGTGCCACTGCCACGGAACGGCTCAGGCAGGGATAGCCAGAACTCGTTCTGTTGGGGAGGTGCTCACTCCGTGACTGACGCGGTGAACGCGCCGGATCCCGAATAGGACTTCACGACGAGACGGAACGTGCCCGACGTGTTGTTGTAGGTGAACGCCTCATCGGGGTTGGGGCTCGTACCCTTCGCCACCGTCAGCCAGCTGGAGCCGGACAGCTTCTGCAGGTAGACGTCGAAGTCGGCGCCGGTCGGCCCGTCAAGGCAGATCTTGAGCTGACCCGCGTCGCTGTCGGTGAACGTGGAGAGCGTCTTGCTGCCACCCGCGGCGAGGGTGCCCGTGTAGTCGAGGTCGCCGTCGCACGTGCTGCCTCCACCACCAGCCGAGACGACCCAGGAGAACGACACGCTGGCAGTCTTCGCGTTCGCGTCCTTCACAGTCGCGGTCACGTTCGACGTGGCTGCAGTGGTCGGCGTACCCGAGATGAGACCGGTTGACGCGTTGAGCGTCAGGCCGGCGGGTAGGCCGGTCGCTGTCCACGTGTACGGCGCAGTGCCACCGGTCGTAGCGAGCTGGAGCGTGTCAGCCGTGCCGACGGTGCTCGTTTGTGCGCCCGGGTTGGTGACAGTGGGCGTGCCCGGTACGGGGGTGCCCGTTCCACACGTCTCGGTTGTCGCCGCGACCGCGATCGCCGTGAACGCCTTCTCGACTGCGAGGCACTCAGCCGAACCCTGGCCGTACAGGTCCTTGGCGGACTTGATGGCGCCGGTTCGAGCGTTGGAGAACTTGCTTGACGACGTCAGGTAGGTCGCGAGCGTGCGGTACCAGATCTTCTCTGCCTTCGCGTGGCCGATACCGGTCACGGCTGCCGCGCCGCTGCAGGTCGGTGAGTTGTAGCTGACACCGTTAATTGTCTTGGCGCCCGAGCCCTCCGAGAGCATGTAGTACCAGTGGTTGAGCGGACCCGAAGAGAAGTGCGGGTCCAGGCCACCGAGCGTCGAGGACCAGCAGTCCTTCGAGCGGCCGTCCTTGCTCGGCTGGTCCATGAAGCGCAGCGGCTGGCCGTTCCCATGGATGTCGATCTCTTCACCGATCAGGTAGTCGGGTACGTCGTTCGCGTTGTTCACGTAGAACTCGACCGCAGTGCCGAAGATGTCGGAGGTCGCCTCATTGAGGCCGCCGGCCTCACCGGAGTACACGAGTCCCGCTGTGTTCTCGGTGACCCCGTGGCTCATTTCGTGAGCAGCGACATCGAGCTCGGTGAGCGGGGCCGCGTTGTTCGCGCCGTCGCCGTACGACATCTGCGTGCCGTCCCAGAAGGCGTTGGCCATCTCATCGGCGAAGTGCACGCGTGATCGGGCGCCGCGGCCGTCGTTCCAGATTCCGTTTCGACCGAGGTGGGTCTTGTAGTAGTCGAACGTCTTCTGCGCACCGTAGAGCGCATCCACGGCGGCAGAGGCGCGGTCTGACTGAGCACCGTTGCCCCACGTGTCGTCCGCGTCGGTGAAGAGGTCACCAACAGGACCTTGACCCGTGTTGGGGTCGCCCTGGTTGTGCACGTCGGTGGCCGAGTTGCCCGCCGCGTCTCGCATCTCGAAGCCACCACCGGACTTGGCGGTTGTGTTGATTGTGACGTTCCCGACGAAGATGCCGTCGCCAGTGCCGGTCTTGATCTCGTCCTCTGATGCGAGAACTGCGCCGGTCTGGGCGTCTACGTACGTGTGAAGTCTGGTCGGCACCTTGTCGGCGCGAGTCCCGGTGGTCAACACGTCGTAGGCAAGTTTGGGGCCCTTGGCCGTCACGTAGACGACCAATTCACCTTCGACAGCCTTCTCACCTTTGGTCGCCTTCGCCTCGGCAAGTCCCTTGGTCTGGGCTGCCTTCTTGGTGATCTTGGGGTTCAGCGACGAAGGAGTGACGCCCTTCTGGCCAAGGTTGTAGGTGAGGTCCTTCACCGTGCCCTTGGCGTTCTTGACAGCAATCAGGTCGCCACCAATGACGCGGAGGCCATCAAGGGTGCGTTCGTAGCGCACGTGCTCGGTGCCGTTGGCGTCAACGACCACCGTCTTCACCTTCAACTTCTCGCCGTCAGCGAGACCGAACGCCGATGCGTTGGCCGCGGCCTTGGCCTGCTCTGCTGCAGCGGCGGACTTCGACTCAGGTGCGACGGGTTGTGCACCATCGCCTCCGGCTGCGAGCGCGGGTGACACCGCCAGCGCAAGACTGAGTAGACAGCCGGTGGCAGTCAACGGGTACTTGATTCGTTTCACGCGATCTCCTTGTGAAGTGGTCGGCGGGTGTGTTGCCGGCCAAAGGGCGCCGGGCGCCTCCGTCACAATCTCGAAGCGACCAGCAGTTGGGTGCCCTGAGTGTGTTCGCGGCCGCTCACCGGGGGAAGACTTTTGGGTGGCGGAGACCGGCACCGCCGATTTCGGACACGAGAGCCGGTCAGGATCCGTGGGATGTGACACGCACGGTGGCTTATTTCAGATACCGACGGTATGTTGACTGCCATGTCAAAGGATTTCAACGGCAAGGTCGCACTCATCACGGGCGCAGCGCGCGGAATCGGCGCCGGCGTTGCCCGCGGCTTCGTCGCCAAGGGCGGCAAGGTCGCCCTCCTCGGACTCGAGCCCGAGCTCCTCGCCGAGCTCTCCGAGGAGCTGGGTGAGTCCGCCGCCTGGTGGGAAGCAGACGTACGCAACAGCGAAGCCATGAAGGCGGCCATCGACGCCGCCGGCAAGCACTTCGGCCAGATCGACTTCGTACTGGCCAACGCCGGCATCGCTTCGTACGGAACTGTCCGCCAGATCGACGACGGCGCCTTCGAGCGGGTCGTCGACATCAACATCAACGGCGTCTTCCGCACACTGAAGTACGCGACGCCGCACCTCGAGAAGACCAACGGGTATGCACTCGTCGTCGCCTCGCAAGCCTCGTTCGCCGCCCTCGCCGGGCTCGCGTCCTACAACGCCAGCAAGGCCGGCGCCGAAATGCTCGCCATCGCGTACAAGCAGGAAGTCGCGCACCTCGGCATCGGCGTCGGCGTCTGCCACCCGTCCTGGGTCGACACCGACATCGTGCGCGTCGCCGAAGCCGACCTGCCGTCGTTCAAGGCCGTACGCAAGAAGCTGCCGTGGCCTGCGAACGCCACGACCAACCTCGAGGACTGCATCGACCTGATCCTCAAGGGCTTCGAGAAGCGCAAGGCGCGCGTCTACGTCAAGAAGTCGGTGCTGGTCTCCAACTGGACCAAGCCGCTGATGAACTCACCGCTGGCGTGGCCGCTCGTACGTCGGATCGCCGCTGGCGCCGTACCGCAGATGGAGAAGGAGGTCGACGCGCTCGGCCGCTTCCACCACTCGCACACGCCAGTGACCAAGCCCGCTGAGTAGCTAGACCGTTTGCACGGAGGCCGCGAGCGAGACCATGTGGCCGAGGCGGGCGACTTCGGACGCCAGGAACTCCGGACCGCCATGGCGACCAACGACCAGCACGAACTTGTGGCCTTTGCGGTCCTTGGCTGGCGAGGCGGCGAGGACCGTCGAGTCCCAGGCCGCGATCTCCGGCAGCATCTTGGCGCTGCGGATCGACAACCATGACTCGGCCTCCGGTACGAGCTTGGGTGCCGTCGACGACTTCGACATCACCGCGACCTTGCCGTCCACCTTGTGCAGCGCCATCGCCCAGTCCGTACGGAATGTCGCCGGGATGACGTTGACGAGCTCGGCGATCGCGTTCTCGGGATCAGCCGTGAAACGTTCGACCGCTTCGAGGTCCATGCTCAGGTTCGCGCCAGCGTTGTAGCGAGAGATCCAGTGCACTCGTACGCCGTCGAGCTTGTGGCACGCCGTGATCAACGCATCTGGCATCAGCCGAGGCGGCAGCTCAAGCAACACGTCATCGACTACGCGACCACTGGACTGACGCTCGACGATCTCGATCGCCTCGATGTCGGCACCCGCGCCACCGAGCGCTGTTGCGAGCGCGCCGAGCGATCCGGGCACGTCCGGAAGCTCCACTCGCAGCAGGAATGCCATGGTCACATTGTCCCCGCCTCATATTGCGGTCTGGTTACGCGGGTACCGTGGCGGCCGTGAACACCCGAACCGCATTCCGTACCGTCGCCATCGCCGAAGCCATCTCGTGGGCACTCCTGCTGTCCGCAATGTTCTGCAAGTACGTCACCGAGTCAGAGCCGTTCGGCCTGCGCGAAGGCGGAGTTCCCGTCGCCGGTATGACGCACGGCGTCATCTTCATCGCGTACGTCCTCACGACCCTTGTCGCCCGCCGAGCCTTCGGCTGGAGTCACAAGACGACGCTGCTAGCGCTCGTGGCGAGCATCCCGCCGTTCTTCACGTACGTGTTCGAGGTCATCGCCGACCGCCGAGGACTGCTGGGTCAGGCCGCGACGGTTTCTGCGTCACGCTGACTGAACCAGATGTAGAACGCTGAAATTGCCAGCGCGAGCACCAGCACGCCGACTGAGGCCACAGCGACAGAGCCGTTGCCGTGAGCCTCGACGTCGAGGAAGTCGTACGGCACCTTTGAGAAGTTGCCGTCCTCCACGAGGTACTTCGGCGAGCTGGCCTCGGCACGGATCAACGTGTACGCCAGCCAGGCGAGCGCCCAGGCGAGGAACCACAGCGAGCTCTTGTCGAGCCGAGTGCGCGGCTTCATGAAGATGAAGCCGGTGACGGCCATCGCGGGAACGAGGTAGTGGAAGGCCTTGTCCGTCCACCAGGCGATTCCCTCGAACTCAACCTTCCCCGCGAGCACGGTCGAGAAGATGATGCCAGTGATCGTGATACCAACGAGCCCTGCCATGCGCAGAATGCCGAACGCCGTACCCCCGCGATCGGGCTTCAGGAAGATCAGCGCAGAGGCGACCGCGACCAGGATGTTGGACTGGACCGTGAAGTAGCTGAAGAAGTTGACGACGCTGCTGTCCTTGTCGATCACCAGGACGAGCTGGGTGACGAGGGCGACGGCTGCGACCAGGGCAATGGCGCCATGCCAGAGACGAGTCATGGTGCTGACCCTAACGTCGCTCATCGCCCTTGGAGAGCATCGAGCGCAACGGCCATCGCTGTGGCGACTCTCCAGTCGAGTTGCCAACCGTTCTCGAGCTTGGGGACCGTGAGCACATACCGGTCCTTCAGCGACCGCTGACGCTCCGAGGTGAGGATGATCTGTCCGTCGGGCGCCGTGAAGTCGAAGTGGAAGCGAAGGAAGATCGGCAGCTCCCCCACGACGTCCAGGACTCGTCTGGCGATCGCGACGCCCTGGCTTCGCTCCTGACCAACCGAGGTGAGTCCGTCCGGAGTCGAGAGGTGCCACGTCGACCGCAGCAGCGACTTGCCGAAGTCCTTGCGGAACTCGCCGATCGGGCTCCCGTCCTTGTCGGTGACGTCGTAGGTCGCCGCGAGGTCCATCCGCTGGCGCGCCTTGAAGCCGAAGATCGGGTCGGTCTTGGCGGCATCGGTGTAGAACGTCACCTGCTCCTTGAACGCCATCCGCTTCTGCTCGGCGAAGGCCAGCAGCGGACCTTCGGTGCCATCGTCGGCGAGCGTGTGCAGCTCGTACCGGTTGACCATGAGGGTGATCTTCTGGCGCAGGGAGAAGCGAGTTTCAGTCATGAACCGAGTCTCTCAGCGCAGGGGGTCGAATGACGAAAGCAACCCAGCGTCCTCGCCGCGGGCAATCTGCGCGGCCAGCAGCTTCCCGCTCAGCGGACCGAGTGCGATGCCCCACATGCCGTGGCCACCGCACACGAAGACGCGCGGCGACTTCGTACGACCCACGAGTGGCAGACCGTCTGCGGTGCAAGGGCGGGAGCCCACCCACTCATCGGTACGCGCGTCCCAGTCGACTCCGGTCAGCATCGGCCTGGCCGCGTCCACGATCGCCTTGATCCTGCGGGGGTCGAGCGGAGCGTCAGGCTTCCGGAACTCCATCATTCCGGCGACGCGGAGGCCGTCACCGAGAGGTGTGGCCGCCACCCGCTGTGCCGGGAAGTAGATCGGTGCGACCGGCATGTGCTCGGGCTGAACGGTGAAGCTGTAGCCGCGACCAGCCTGGACGATCGTCGATACTCCGAAGTCGCGGGCCAGCGATCCGAGCCAGGTACCGGTGGCGATCACCACCGCATCGGCGCGCAGCGGCACACCGTTCCTCACCTCGAGCTCCACGCCGATGTCAGTGTCGCGTACGTCGCGAACGTCCGCGTCGACGATCTCGGCACCACGAGCGCGTACGGCATCGGCGAGGGCGTGGACGAAGCGGCCCGGGTTGATGAAGCGCTGCTCTGTGAGCCGAACACCGCAGGTGACAGCGTCACCGAGCGTCGGCACGAGAGCGTGGACGTCATCACCGTCGAGCAATTCGTATGCGGTCTGTCGACCGAGTTCGGCTACGTGGTCGAACTCGTCGATCAGCTTCTGCCGGTCTGACTCCGTCGTGAACGCCGCGATGAATGGCTCGGCCGGCTTGGTCGGTTCGCTCACACCCTCGAGCTCGTCAAAGGCGGCGAGCGCCAGCGCGTTCGCCTGGTTGAAGACCGACATCGCCGCCTTCCACTTCGACGGCGTGCAGTGGCGGGTGAAGTCAGCCAGGAACTTGAGGAGTCGGGGATTGGTCGTCAGCGGTACATAGACCGGTGACGACGGGCTCAGCGTGGCCTTGATGCCGCCGGCCAGGATCGCGGGGTCCGGTAGCGGCAGCGTGAGAGAAGGAGCGAGCCACCCGGCGTTGCCCCACGAAGAGCCGGCAGCAACGCCGCCTCGATCGACGACGGTGACGCGTACGCCCTCGCGCTGCAGGAACCATGCGGTCGAGAGCCCGACCATGCCCGCGCCGACCACGATGACGTGCTCGGGGCGTGAGCTCATGTCCCTATTGTGGGGGCAAATCGACCGCGACTAGCGCTCGACCGCGGCTCGGGGTTCACTTGTACCTATGCGATCGATCTGGAAGGGCGCCATCAGCTTCGGGCTGGTCAACGTGCCCATCAAGCTCTACAGCGCGACTGAGAGCCATGACGTCTCCCTGCACCAGGTGCACAACAAGGACGGCGGGCGCATCCGCTACCAGCGACGATGCGAGGTGTGCGAGAAGGTCGTCGCCTACGAAGACATCGACAAGGCGTACGACGACGGCTCCCACACCGTGGTGCTGACCGATGACGACTTCAAGTCGCTGCCGGCCGAGTACACCCGTGAGATCGAGGTTCTCGAGTTCGTCCCGGATGACCAGATCGACCCGATCCGCTTTGACAAGAGCTACTTTCTGGAACCCGAGGACAAAGCACTCAAGCCGTACGTCCTGCTCCGCAAGGCGCTCGAGGACTCTGACCGTACGGCCATTGTCACGTTCGCCATGCGGCAGAAGACCCGGCTCGCGGCACTGCGCGTACGCGATGGCGTGTTGATCCTGCAGACGATGCTGTGGGACGACGAGGTGCGCGAAGCCGACTTCCCGATCCTTGACGAGGCGGTGCGCATCAGCGCCAAGGAACGCGACATGGCTGCCCAGCTCGTCGACTCGTTGGCATCAGACTTCCAGAGCTCGGATTTCAAGGACGACTACCAAGAGCAGCTGCGCACCCTGGTCGAGGCGAAGCTCGAGAGCGGCGACTCGATCGACACCGAGGCAACGTTCGGCGAGAAGCCCGAGGACGAGGAGGACGGCGGCGAGGTCGTCGACCTGATGGAGGCCCTCAAACGCAGCGTCGAGCGCAAGAAGGAGACCAAGAAGGCCGCTTCCAAGCCGGCGAAGAAGGCGACGGCCCGAAAGAAGACTGCCAAAGGCGCCTAGACGACTGCCGCTTCACCCTCGGGTGGTGTGACCGCGAGGTCGACGTGGTCAGACGTACGGTGCTCGACAACCCAGGCAGCCACCTCGCGCAGCTTGATCTGGTGGTGCTGCGACAGGCGGCGCAGGAAATCAAACGCCCTGACCGCGTCGAGGTCATAACGCTCCATGAGGATGCCTTGAGCCTGTCCGATCAGCTTGCGAGCGTCAATCGCGATCTGAAGCCCTTCCTCGTTGTGGGCCGCCGCGAGCGCCACCGATGCGTGCGTCACGAAGATCGAGGCGACCGCGACGTCGTCGTCGTCAAACGCGTCAGTGCGCTCGGAGTAAAGGTTGAGAGACCCGTAGCGCCGGGCACGAGTCTCGAGACGCAGGCTCAAGGCGCTGCGCATCCCGAGCTCGGCGACGGCAGGACCCCAGGCCGGCCAGCGCAGATCAGCGCCAACATCGTTTGCCAAATAGAGTGGACCGCCTTCTATGGCATCCAGGCACGGACCTTCGTCGAAGATGATCTGCAAATTGTGAGACTCAGCAACCCGGCTCGAGGTGGCAGCGGCCGTCTCGATTTGGTTGCGCCCTTGCACGAGCATGATGCCGGCGTCATCGCAGCTGGTGGCGATCATCGCGAACTCGGCGATGCGCTCAATCGTGCGCTCCGCGGTGGGCTCATTGTGGAGCTCCAGCGCCATCTCAGAAAAGAACGAAGTGTCCATTGCTCACCCCTCGTCTGCTCGATTTCGCCATTAGGAAACCACAACTCTTGCACAGATCCAAGGGGTTGCGAGCCGAACTCGTTTGGCGCCCTGACCCGTGGGTACGTCTTGAGCCTGACCGGTTGTTCCACCAACCGGCGCGAACTGGAAAGGACGCCGGATGTCCGACCGCCCGAACCCAATCGCCACTCCCATCAGAGGTGCCGAGGTACTCACCATCACGCTCTTCGGTGACAACGGTCGCATCGATCATGCCTTGAGCGCGGAGCTCAGTCGGCGAGGTTGCCGAACCCACGCCGTCAGCGTCGACACTGGCTGGCTGCGATCCGCGGAGAACGTCATCTGTCGGCTCGACACCGTGGCCGGACAGAGAGCGCTGGAAGGTCTCGCCGGGTGGGACCAGCCACAGGCAACCGTCGTCGCGGTCTGTGAGAAGCCGACCGATGCGTACGAGGAGAGACGCCTCCACGACCTCTGCATGGAATGTGGCCGTCACCACGACGTCTCGTTGATCTGGCACTCCTCGCTGGGTGACGCGATGGACTCGGCACGACCCCCGCTCGAGCATCTGGCCGTGTCAGTCGTGGACGAGGTCTCCACCAAGATGGCCGACGCAGCGGGGAGCTCGTTCACTTCCCGCTACGTCGTTCTGCCGTGATCAGGCAGCTGTACCGAGCGCTTCAGCGCGCAGGGTGTCGAGCAGCTTGGAAAGCCTGCGAGACACCTGCATCTGGCTGACGCCTACGATCGCGGCAATCTCCTGCTGGGTCTTGTCCTCGACGAACCTCAGCCGCAGGAGCTCTCGCTCGTCATCGTCGAGCTGCTGGCACAGCGGCGCAACGCTCACCCATTCTTCGATGAAGTCGTATGCGGACTCCTCCATCGTCAGGGTCTCGCCGAGTGGTCGACCGCCGATGCGCGTCGGCTGGTCGAGCGAGGAGGGCGAGAAGCAGCTGCGGGCAGCCTGCGCCTCGCGGATGTCTGACACGTCGGCCTCCAGCTCATCGGCCAGGTCGTCGTCACCGGGAACGTGTGCATCAGAGTGCATGCGTCGCTCCGTTGCGGCAGCAATGTCTGCCTGCAGCTGCTGGATGCGGCGCGGAGGACGTACTCCCCAACAGTAGTCACGGAAGTACTTCTTGATCTCGCCAAGGATCGTCACGGTGGCGAACGGTACGAACTCGCCGCGATCGTGGTTGAAGCCACGGATCGCCTTGACCAAGGCGAAGCTGGCGACTTGTTCAAGGTCCTCGCGGTCGGCGCCGCGACCGGCGTAGCGACCGGCAAGGTGCGAAGCGAGACCCAAGTAGCGGTGCACGAGTTCGTCCTCGAGGACGGTTCGTTCTTGAGCATCGGCATCTGCAGCCTTCTCAAGAAGGTTGGTGGTGTCGTCAATGAAAGTAACGGGAGCAGCGTTCACGGGGAACTCCAAGGAGTCTTGTAACCGTGCGCGGCTTTTGCTCAACCGGCGTTCCTACTCTTGCACGCGCCCCGCCGAACTACAAGCCCAAATGACTAGATTCGTATAGTTCTTTGTGACTAGAGAGGGAGAATCGGCGCCGGAGTTTCGCCGCAGAATGCCACGGGAGCACCAACTCACGATAGAAACGTGATGGAGAGGGAGGACAGCCGATGGCCGATGCGCCGCAGACCGTATCCATCGCGGGCCATCGCCTTCGCCTGACCAATCCCGACAAGGTCATCTATCCCCTGACAGGGACCACCAAGGCCGAGGTCATCCACTACTACGTGGAGATCGCACCGATCCTCCTGCCCCATCTCGCCGACCGCCTCACGACCCGCAAGCGCTGGGTCAATGGCGTCGGCACCGCTGACAATCCTGGCGAGGTGTTCTTCGAGAAGAACCTCCCCGAATCCGCTCCCAGCTGGATCCGTCGGGTTGCCGTCGAGCACAGCAAGGACACCAAGGAATA
>JAKFCR010000269.1:0-5165 GCA_036676545.1 Aeromicrobium sp.
GACCTGACGAAATACCAAGGCGTCGCCGACAACGTCGACTACGACGTTCATTACTGGCACCCGGATCCGGCTCCTGCCAACAAGGCAGCCGACATCTACAAGACCCGCTACGGGTTCCCGCAGGTCACGGGGCTGCTGAACGCTGCACGCGTTCCGTTCAAGGCTGAGGGCATCAAGATGCCGTGGTACTCCGTCTTCGGCAACCACGACGGACTCGTACAAGGCAATTTCCCGCCTGCATTGCAGCTCGGCATCATCGCCACCGGTCCGCTCAAGGCCACGGCGTTGCCTCCTGGCCTGTCACAGTCGGACGTCATGGCCAGCCTCACGGCGGCTGATCCAGCCATCCTGGTCGCCGCAGCAGGTCTCTCCAGCGCCAGGCTGGTGAAGTACGACCCCAAGCGCAAGGTGCTCACCCGCAAGCAGGTCATCGCCGAGCACTTCAACACCAGCGCGACACCCGGACCCGTCGGTCACGGCTTCACCGAGGAGAACAAGACCAAGGGCACGGCCTACTACACATTCGACAAGGGCCTGTTCCGCGGCATCGTGCTCGACTCGGTCAACCCCAACGGCTACGCCGAAGGTTCGCTCGGCACGAAGCAGATGGCGTGGCTCAAGACGACGCTGGCCAACTCGAAGAACAAGTACGTGATGATCTTCAGCCACCACACGTCCGGGACGATGACCAACCCGCTCATCGCGACCGGCCTCGATCTTGAGCAGCGCGTGCTCGGCCCGGCAGTCGTCGAGCTCCTGCTCGCCAACCCGAACGTGATCGCCTGGGTCAACGGCCACACGCACCGCAACCAGGTGTGGGCTCACAAGGCCGCCACCGGTGGTACCGGGTTCTGGGAGATCAACACGGCGTCACACATCGACTTCCCGCAGCAGTCGCGACTGATCGAGCTGTTGGACAACCAGGACGGATCGCTGTCGATCTTCACCACGATGCTCGATCACGCCGGAACGGTTGGCCCAACTGGGCCGCTGACCTCGACGGTCGCCCTCGCCGGTCTCGCCCGAGAGCTGGCAGCCAACGATCCCCAGGGACGCGGCAGCAACGCGAGCGGCACCACGCAGGACCGCAACGTCGAGCTGCTGGTCAAGAAGCCCGCGCTGGTCTAGCCAGCCGCTTGCGGTCTTTGCCCTACTCGGCGGCGGCGAGCTGGCCGCAGGCGCCGTCGATGTCACTGCCGCGAGTGTCGCGGACTGTGGTCGGTATGCCCTTGGCGATGAGTCGACGTACGAACTCACGCTCGTCCTCGGGACGCGATGCGGTCCACATCGACCCCGGCGTGGGGTTGAGCGGGATCAGGTTGACGTGCACCCAGCCCCAGTCGCCGTACGACTGCAGGACGTCGCCGAGGAGGTCGGCACGCCACGCCTGGTCGTTGATGTCCTTGATCATGGCGTACTCGATCGAGACGCGACGCTTCGTGGTCTGGGCGTACTCCCACGCGGCCTCGACGGCTTCGTGCACCGACCAGCGGGTGTTAATCGGCACCAGCTCGTTGCGCAGTTCGTCATCGGGCGCATGCAGCGAGAGCGCCAGCGTGACGGGGATGCCCTCGGTGGCCAGCTGCTTCATACGAGGTACGAGACCGACGGTGCTCACGGTGATGTTGCGGGCTGACATGCCGAGCCCGTCCGGTGCCGGCGCAACCATGCGACGTACGGCTCCGATGACGGCCTTGTAGTTGGCCATCGGCTCGCCCATGCCCATGAACACGACGTTGGACAGACGACCCGGTCCCCCGGCGACTTCGCCGCGCGCCATCTTGCCGGCTGCATCCTGGACCTGATCAACGATCTCGGCGCAGCTCATGTTGCGCTCAAGGCCACCCTGACCCGTGGCGCAGAACGGGCACGCCATACCGCAGCCAGCCTGGCTCGAGACGCAGATCGTGGCGCGATCGGTGTAGCGCATCAGGACCGACTCGACGAGGGCTCCGTCGAAGAGCCTCCAGAGCGACTTCACCGTGGTGCCCTTGTCCGCCTCCATCGTGCGGATCGGGTTGAGCAGCGTCGGCAAGAGCTCGGCGACGATGCGGTCGCGGCTGGCGGCCGGGAGGTCCGTCATGTTGGCCGGGTCGCGCTCAAGGCGGCTGTAGTAGTGGTTCGCGACCTGCTTGACGCGGAAAGCCGGCTCACCGAGCGCTTCGGCGACAGCCGTGCGCTCCTCGGCCGTCAGGTCGGCGAGGTGCCGCGGTGGCTTGACGCGACCGCGCTTCTGCTCGAATACAAGCGGCAGCGGATTCGGATTGACGGAGGACACGTCCCCCATTCTCTCATTCGTGCACCCGATCCCCCGAATCCTCAGACTGGGGCTACGTCTACTTCCACATTCAGCGACGAGGTCTTGGCCTCGGTGAAGATGACACCCTTGACCGGCGGTACGTCGGCATAGTCACGACCCCACGCCAACGTCACGTACCTGTCGTTGGCCCACTGGTCGTTGGTCGGGTCGACGGCGAGCCAGCTGCCGTCTGGCAGCCATACGGCCGCCCACGCATGAGTTGCGTCGGCGCCGAACACCCTCTCCTTGCCAGGAGGCGGCTGGGTGGCGAGATAGCCGCTGACGTACCGGGCTGCGAGACCGTGCGTACGCAAGCAGGCGAGCGTGAGGTGAGCGAAGTCCTGGCAAACGCCCGCTCGCTGCTCGAAGACATCGTCGAGCCGAGAGGTCACTGTCGTGGCCGTCTTGTCATAGCGGAAGTCAGTGTTGATGCGATGCATCAGGTCGGTCACGGCTTCGCCGATCGGGCGGCCGGGCAGCAGCGACTCGGCGCCATACGCCCTCACCTCGGCAGTGTGATCGGCGAGCGTGGACGGGAGTGCGAAGTCCTGGGCACGCCACGCGTCGTCAACGTCGTCTCGCGCGGATGGGATCACCTGCTCCCACGGCGTTGCCAGCGCCTGATCGTCGTACGTCGAGGCGTCCACCTCGACGCGGCTGGTCGCGAGGATGTCGAGATTCTTGTGGGCCGTCGTGACCTGGAAGTACGTGGCGGTGTTGCCGTAGAAGTCGAGGTCCTCGGTGCGATCGATCGCCACCGGCTCGATGACCAGCTCCCGCTCCAGCACCCGCTGCCACGGCAGCTCTCGTGGCACCAGATAGGCGATGCCGAGGCTGTCGCTGACGTCCTCGTCGTACGAGTACGTCGTCCGGTGCGACACCTCGTACCTCACGCCGTCACCCTCAATACAAAACCCACGATACGAAGGCGACGGCGTGAATCCAGTGTCATTGTTCGCTCGCTCACGACACGCCTCCGAAGCCGAACGAACGCGGCGCCGGACCGACGGCGAAGTGCAGCTCGCCGATCGCCTCGGCGACCCGCGAGAGCTGGCTGACGTAGCCGTCGAGGAACCGTTCGAGGTTCGGGCGACGCTCGCCCTCGACAGCGACCAGGGCCGCGATGTCAGCGCGGGCCAGCTCGTGAGCGAGATCGTCGAGCAGCCGCTCGGGGCGAGTTGCGCCGGTCGAGCCCGGCATCGCGGCGAGATGCTCACGGAGCTCGCTGATGCCGAATGCCAGCGATCGTGGGTTGTCGGCATCCATCAAAAGCAGGTCGAGTACGCCGGCGAGGCGTACATAGCCGCGGTAGCGGCGGCGGTGGGTCACAGCGCTCTCGGCGATCGACAGCACGGCGTTGTTGATCTCGCGGTCGATGTCGATTCCGCGACGCACCGTGGTGGTTGCGCGCAGCAGATGGCTGAGCTGCAGTCCGCGCTCGACGACTCGTCCGGCGCTGATCATGCGCCAGCCGGGGTCGCGCATCATGTTGGCCGTGACGCCCTGCAGCGACAGGATGCCGGTCAGCATGCGACTGGCGCTCTCGGAGACCTGGTGGCTGTAGTGATAGCTCGCCAGCGCGGCAGATGCCCGGTCGGTCGAGCTGAACGCGTGCCAGACGTCAGGCGAAAGCTGGTCTCGTACGCTCTGCGCGGCTTCTCGCAGGGAGCTGACCGACTGGGCGACTGAGCCCTGCCGGTCCTTGTCGAGCAGCAGCGAGCGGAAGTTGGCATCCAGTCCGTCGCGCTCCAACGGCGAGTCGCTCAACCGGGTGATCGCGCTGAGCAGCACGGCCAGACTGGCGCCGCCTGCTGTGTGCGGACGGCTGGCGTTGTCCTCCGCGCTCGCGTGCGTCGCGAGCACTAGCCGCAGCATGTCCTCGGCCCGCTCGGCGTACCGGCCGAACCAGAACATGTCCTCGAGCACGCGCGGCACCATCGCGGCTGTTGCGCGCCCCTGGGTGATCGGCAGAACCTCGGCCAGGCCCTGGTCGGCGTCCTCGGGACGATCCTTGAGCACCCAGACGTCCTTGCTGGATGCCGCCGTGCCTTCGCCGACGACGTTGGCGAGCCCGCCGATCAGCGGTCGGTACGTCGACCCGTAGCGCAGCGTGAACGTACGCAGGGTCAGCGCCTGCGGCCGTATGCCGCGCGAGCCGTACGACGGTGCCTGCGACAGCGACAGCGACTCCTGCCCTACATAGCGGTGCGGCTCGGCACGAATGAGCTCTCGCAACGCGTCGGGCGTCAGGTGCCCAAGATCGACCGGGTTGTCGATCGCCCTGATCACGAGATCCTCGATGTTGTCTTCCACGAACGACAGCGACCTGGGCAACCCGCACCAGTAGGTCTGTACCGACGGGATGCGCAACGGCTCGTCGAGCAACGTCTCGCACATCGCCGACATGAATGGGAGGAGGCCCGGGTTCTCGAGCACGCCAGCCCCGAGTCCGTTCACGACACGCACCGTGCCACGACGTACGGCCTCCGAAAGGCCTGCAACGCCGAGCTGCGAGTTCTTGCGCAGCTCAAGCGCATCGCTCCACGCGGCATCGACCCGTCTCAGGATGACGTCGACGCGCTCCAGTCGGCCGAACACCCGCACCCACACGGAGCCCTCTCGCATCACCAGGTCGCTGCCCTCGACGAGCGGGAAGCCGAGCATTGACGCCACGAATGCCTGGTCGTACGACGTCTCCGAGTGCGTTCCGGGCGACAGCACGACAACGCGAGGATCAGGATTACCGTTGGGTGCAGCCTCCATCAACGTCGTCCGGAGCGCCTGAAAGAACGGCGCCATCCGATGCATGCCGGCTTGGCGGTAGAGCTCAGGCATGACACGGGAGATGACTCGCCGGTTCTCCATC
>JAKFCR010000270.1:0-5081 GCA_036676545.1 Aeromicrobium sp.
CGCAGCGACCTGAAACCGTACGAGCCTTCCGTCGGTGTGGATCACGGTTGCCGTCGCAGTGACCTCGGTCCCGATGGGACTCGCGGCAAGGTGCTCGAGATCCACCCGGGTGCCGACGCTCGTCTGATCAGCGGTGAGCTCGAGCGCGGCGCAGGTTGCTTCCTCACACCAGGCGAGCACGACCGGCGTACCGAGTACGGGCAGGTCGCCGCTCCCGACAGCAATCGCCGTGTCGGCCTCGCTGACGGTGTGGGTCACTGATGCCGTCTCCATGCGCTCAGGTTACGGGTGCCGAGAATGCCCAGAGCGTGACATCGGGCTGTGGTGACCAGTCGAGCTCGGGTCGTCTGACGAACCCGAACGACTCGTACAGCTGGTGCGCCGGCTTCATGTCCTCGAGCGAGCACAGCACGACCTCCGTCAGACCGGCAGCGCGCGCCCTGTCGAAACACGCCGTGACCAGCGCACGACCGATGCCACGGCCGCGGGCGGCTGGAGCAACCGAGAGCGTACGGAACTCGCCCTGGGTGTCCGATGTGGATACTTCGCGCGCTGACGAGCCAGGCGGGCACCAGGTGACAGTGCCGAGCAGTTCGTCACCATCGGCGGCAACCAGCAACACGCTGCTGCGCCCCCGCGAAGTAGCGTCACGCAGCCAACCCGCGTAGTTGTCGTCGAAGGTTCCGTCGGGGTACGTGAGGTAGCCGTCGGCGTCATATCCGGCGACGGTCAGGTCGCCGACCGCGGCGTACTCGTCCTCGCGGGCTTCGCGGATCTCCACGCTCAGATGCCGGTGGTCGCCCGCGGGTAGGCGGCGTTGACGTCGGTCATGACGTTGACGAGGTAGGGAACTCCCGAGGCGAACGCGCGATCCAGTGCGGGTCCGATGCCCTTGGGGTCGGTCACCATCTCACCGCCGCCGCCCAGCGCGGTCACGACCTGGTCGTAGCGCGTCTGGGGTGCGAGGTCGGCGGCCACGTCGTAGCCGTACAGCCACTGCATCGGGCCCTTCTCGAGTCCCCAGGCCGAGTTGTTGCCGACGATCATGACGATCGGCAAGTTGTGGCGTACCAGGGTGTCGACATCCATGAGCGACATTCCAGCGGCGCCATCTCCGTAGAGCAGGACGACCTGGCTCGACGGCTTCGCGATGCGCGCGGCCATGGCCGCTCCCATGCCGGCGCCGAGGCAGCCGTACGGACCTGGGTCGAGCCAGCCGCCCGGGAGCTTCGGCTCGACGAACTTGCCGGCGAACGACACGAAGTCCCCACCGTCGCCGATCACGACGGCGTCGTCGGCGAGGCGCGGCAGCAGCTCGCCGTATATGCGCGCCGGGTGGATCGGGTCTGCGGACGCTGTGAGCAGCTCGTTGTCGCGAGCCGTCGCCGCCTTGACCTCGTCCTGGAGTGTGCTGAGCCAGGGTGACCAGTCGGGGCGGCGCCCGTGCTCCGACGGGTCGGTGAGTGCGTTGAAGATGCCGTTGAACACCTTGGTCAGGTCGCCGCTGGCCGATGCCGCCATCTCGGCATGGGTCGAGACCTGGCCGGGGGAGTCGGCGATATGCACCGTCTTGGCCGGTGTCGCGCCTTCCTTGCCGCCGAAGATGCCGTAGCCGAGGCGGAAGTCGAGCGGCGTACCGACCACGATCACCAGATCGGCGCCGTTGAACGACGTCGATCGAGCCTTCGTCACGAGCTGCGGGTGCCCGCCGGGGATGATGCCGCGTCCCATGCCGTTGGAGATGACGGCAATACCGGTCTCCTCGACGAACTGCAGCGCTGCTTCTTCGGCGTGATCGGCCCATACGTCGGTGCCGATCACGAGAACCGGACGAGCCGACTCGCGCAGGAGCCCGGCGATCTTGGCCAGAGCGCCGGGGTCGGGCTCGATCGGCGCTGTCGTGTTGCCCGTGGACTTGGTGGTCACCGTCGTGGCGTTGAAGAACTCGTCCATCGGTACGTCGACGAAGGTCGGGCCGCGGTGCGAAGAGCCGGCGAGGGTGAACGCCTCGTCAAGTACCGGCGCGATGTCATCGACCTTGTGCGCCGTGACCGCTGACTTCGAGACGCTCTCGACGATCGGCGGCTGGTCGAGCTCCTGCAAGCTGCCCGAGCCCCATCGGTTGTTGGGTGCGCGGCCGCCAACGACAACAAGGGGCGATCCGGAGAAGCTTGCCTGAGCGATCGGACTTACACCGTTGGTGACTCCCGGCCCAGCCGTCAGCACGGCAAGGCCCGGCTTGCGGGTGAGCTTGCCGATTGCTTCGGCGGCGAAGACGGCGGTCGGCTCGTGGCGCACGTCGATGATCGGCATCGCCGGCTCGGCATTGACGGCGCCGTCGTACATCGGGAACACGTGGGCGCCGGAGAGGGTGAACAGGTGCTCGACACCGTGGGCGCGAGCCACGTCGATTGCGTGTACTCCGCCGTGCTGGGGTTCGTCAGTCATGTGACGCAGGTTACCCGGTGGTAGGGGCGCTCAGGTGACGGGTTTGGCACGCGTGGTCGGCCGGTAGAGCCAGGGGCTCTCGGCTCGGATCTGGTCGAGCACGGCGAGGATCAGATCGGCTCGATGAGCGGGCTGCTCGGCGAACAGCTCCGCATCTGCGCGCAGATCGGCACGGCCCTGTACGCCGAGCGCCAGCTGCAGGTGAAGAGCACGGAGCAGCGATGAGGTGTTGCGCACGGACGGCGACGGCCACTCAGCCTCGATGTGGCCGCGCGTGCGCGGGACCTGTATGCCAGCGCCGAGCCGCGCCAGCCACGGCTCAACGATGCCAGCATCGAGCGCATTGCGATGCAGCAACGTCATGACCGCGTACGCCAAACGGTCCTCCTCGCCGTGCCGCCAGATGTAGGACGTTGGAGTGAGGACGCGATCTGCGATGACGTCGAGCAGGACAGTGAGCTCGAGGCGACCGAAATGACGGGAGCGGGCGAGGGCAGCGAGGAGGTCGGCACCGTGTGCGATGGCATTGGCCCAGCCCTGTTCGGGCACCCAGCCGCGGTGATCCTGCTCGCGTACGTACCACGCCGTCGCGCTGTCGCCCCAGGCAAGCACGGAGTCGGACGTCATCAGGTGCTCGTTGTTGTCGCGCCCGATGATCTCGGCGAGCATCAGCGCGCTGTAGGAACGGCGTAGCACCGAGAGATCGCCGTCGTGCCCCAGTCCGTAGCGGAGCCCGGGGACGATGCCATCGCCCAGCCCGGAGAGCAGCTCGTCGTAGACGCCCTTGGTGATCCACGTCGTCAGCAGGGGATAGGCGATGTCTTCGCGCCAGCGTGGGTTGGGGTGGCCGAGCATCTCGACGAGCTCGACGGTGCACTCGTCCAGACTTCGATCGGCCGGTACTTCCATACCGGCCTGCATCACTGATTGCCAGTACGCCTCAGACACTGCTCCATCCTTACATGCGCCGCACACCCTTACCCTTGACGTGTGCCCTCGCTGGATGACATCGCGCGATTCCAGACGTCGCTGTCGACCGGCGACGTCTCGTGGCTGCATGCCCTGGTGACGGATTGGCAGATCATTGCGGACCTGTCGTTCTCCGACCTGGTCCTGTGGGTGCCCGATGCCGAGTCGAAGGGTATGTGGGCCGGTGCCCAGATCCGCCCGACGACGGGCCCAACCACGCTGCTCGAGGATGCGGCGGGGACATTCCTGCCGGCCGGGCACACTGATCGCCTTGACCAGGTGTTGGCGTCCGGCGAGGTCGTCGATGGGCAGGTCGAGGAGTTGCCGGACGGTACGCGGATCCGGACCCGCACCATCCCGGTGAAACGTGACGGCTCGACCATCGCCATCATCTCGTCGCGGCGCAGCGACAGCGCACCTCGTACGGCGAGTGAGCTCGAGGCGACGTACCTCGAGGCGGCCGACGAGCTGATCGACATGATCCAGCGCGGCGAGTTCCCCCTTGAGGGAATCCGCTCCGACCTGGCCGACTCGTTGCGCGTTGGCGATGGCCTGATCCGTACGGACGGGCGGGGCCGGGTCTCGTATGCCAGCCCGAATGCCCTGTCGGCCTATCGACGCCTGGGACTAGCCGGGGACTTGATGGGCGCGGAGCTGGGGGAGGTCACGACAGGACTGATCGACCGGCGACCCACCGATCGGGGACCGCTGGGCCTGCTGCGCGGTGATGCGGGAGGCGAGGCCGAGATCGAGAACGCGACCGGATCGCTGCTCCTGCGCGTCATCCCACTGAGGTCCGGCGGGCATCGCAACGGCGCGTTGATTCTGCTGCGCGACGTCACCGAGCTGAGGCTGCGTGAGCGCGAGCTCGTCTCGAAGGAAGCGACGATCCGCGAGATTCACCACCGGGTCAAGAACAACCTGCAGACCGTCGCCGCGCTTCTCCGCCTTCAGGGGCGCCGCGTTGAGCTGCCCGAGGCTCGCGCCGCGCTGGACGACGCCGTACGCCGGGTGGCCTCCATCGCACTGGTGCACGAGACGCTCAGTCAGTCATTCGGTGACGAGGTCGACTTCGACGAAATAGCCGACCGCCTGATACGCAATGTCCTCGATGTCTCTCGCGGGGCTGACGTCGGTGTGGTGCACGCGGACCGAGTCGGTTCGTTCGGCTCGCTGCCCGGCGTCATCGCAACCCCGCTGGCCATGGTGCTGACCGAGCTCATCCAGAACGCCGTGGAGCACGCATACGGGCCCGGCGGCGGCACGCTCACGCTCGCGGTCAACCGCATTCGTGATCGTGTTCGCCTGCGGGTGAGTGATGACGGTGTGGGGTTGCCGAAGGACTTCGATCCCGCGGACAGTCTCGGTCTGTCGATCGTCACGACCCTCGTCGAGGGCGAGCTGGGCGGCACGCTGACCTTCGAGCGTCGCAACAGCGGCGGTACGACGGTCGCGATCTCACTGCTCGTCTAGCCGGGGACGCAAAGAACCCCGCGCTCCAAAGAGCACGGGGTTCACCGATACGTGTACGTCAGGCAGTCCGAATACGTGCCCGAGCATTGCGGCGCTTCAGCGTACGACGTTCGTCTTCGCTCAAGCCTCCCCACACACCGTGGTCCTGGCCGCTCTCCAGTGCCCATTGCAGGCACAGTTCGCGGACATCA
>JAKFCR010000271.1:0-8495 GCA_036676545.1 Aeromicrobium sp.
CTCCGCCCGCGAAGAGGGCGACCTCAAGGAGAACGGCGGCTACCACGCTGCGCGAGAGGAGCAGGGCAAGACTGAAGCCCGCATCCGCCAGCTCGAAGAGATGCTTCGCCGCGCCGAGGTCGGCGACAAGCCAGCGGACGACGGCGTGGTAGGCAACGGCATGATCGTCACGATCCGCTTCACGGGCGACCCTGACCCCGAGCAGTTCCTGTTGGGTTCGCGTGAGCTGTTGAGCATGGACACGAGCGTCGACATCGACGTCTACTCGCCGAGCTCACCCCTCGGTGCTGCCGTGCTTGGCAAGAAGAAGGGCGACTCCGTCTCGTACGAAGCGCCCAACGGCAAGAGCATCACCGTCGAGATCGTCGACACCAAGCCGTTCTGATCTTCTCGATCACATGAGTTCGTAGCCGAGCTCGGTCAGGCGCTTCCTGACCTCTGCTCGGTGCTGCGGTCCACGCGTGGCCACCTGCATGTCGACGTCGACCTGGCGCACGCCCAGCGACTCCGATGCGCGGTCGTGGTTCACGTTCAGGACGTTGACCTGCATCTCGGCGAGGTCAGTCAGCAGACCCATCAAGGCGCCCGGACGGTCGGTGATGCGGGCGCGGAACAGCAGGAACCGGCCTGCAGCGGCGAGTCCGTGACGGATGACGTCCAGCAGCACCAGTGCGTCGATGTTGCCGCCGGACAGCACGGAGACGACCGGCCCCTCGAACGCGTCTGGCTTCTCGAGGATTGCAGCGACTCCGGCAGTACCTGCCGGCTCGACCAGCATCTTGGCGCGTTCAAGCAGGGAGATCAGCGCGCGACTCATCGTCTCCTCGCTGACCGTGATGACGTCGTCCAGCAGATCGGCGATGACCTTGAACGGTATGCCGCCCGGCTCAGCCACGGAGATGCCGTCGGCCATCGTCAAGCCCATCGCCTGCGATATCGGGTGACCGGCCTTGAGCGAAGCGGGATAGGCCGCAGCGTCCTCGGCTTGTACGCCGATGATGCGGATGTCAGGACGCTCCGTACGCAGCAGTCCGATGCCGGCTGCCAGGCCGCCGCCACCGACCGGTACGAGGATCGTCTTCACGTCGGGGCACTGCTCGAGGATCTCGAGTCCGACCGTTCCCTGGCCGAAGAGGATGTCCTCGTGGTCGAAGGGGTGGATCAGTACGGCGCCGGTCTCCTTGGCGAACTCCCGCGCCGGGACGAGAGCCTCAGTGACGCCCGACCCCTGAAACTTGATGTCGGCGCCATAGCCCTCGGTCGCCGCAACCTTGGGCAGCGCTGCGCCTTCCGGCATGAAGATCGTGGCTTTCGTGCCGAGCATCGACGCCGCAAGGGCAACGCCCTGCGCGTGGTTGCCGGCACTCGCGGCGACGACGCCGTTGGCGCGCTCTGCCTCGCTGAGCCGCGCGATGCGTACGTACGCGCCCCGGATCTTGAACGAACCGGTGCGCTGGAGGTTCTCAGCCTTCAGATAGACCGGCGTCGACGCAATGTTGCTGAGCCAGCGCGAGTGCGCCATCGGCGTCAGCTCGGTGACGCCATCGAGCAGCTTGCGGGCTTCCCTCACATCGTTCAGATCCACGTGATCAGACTAACGCCGAGAGCGACTCACCAAGATTGCTTGCACGATGCACGTAGTTATATAGTTGCATCATGCATGTAAATCCGTCTGGCGCGCCGAAGACGGCCGAGGACGCGCTGGCCCAGCTCATGATGACGGTCGGCCGCCGCTTCCGTGCTCGCCTCGACGGCGACACCGTCGACCCCTCGCAAGCCGCCCTGCTCTACACGCTCAAGACACGAGGCGCGCTACGCCTCGGTGACATCGCCGAAGCCATGAAGCTGGATGCCTCCACTGTCAGCCGCCACGTGCAGCAGCTCGGCGATCGCGGGTTCATCGAGCGCGGACCCGACCCGGAGGACGGCCGCGCCAGCATCATCACCCTGACCGACGACGGTCGAGCCGGGCTCACCTCCTCGTTCGAGCAGCGCCGCGCAATCCTCGCCGAAGCCATCGCCGACTGGAATGACGACGAACGCGAGCAGCTCCGTGCCCAGCTCTCCCGCCTCGCCGCAGCACTCGGAGACCACGCATGAGCGAGCGCCAGCGAGCGAACAACAAGGCCGTCATGCCGGCGCCTCCGTACCGTGCCCTTTCAACGGAGGTGGCGGCATGACTGATATTCAGGAACCCGAGCAGACCTACCGCTCCCACCGCCAGATCCTGGTGATCCTCGGCGCACTGCTGACCGGCATGTTCCTCGCCGCCCTCGACCAGAGCATCGTCGGCACGGCACTCCCCCAGATCACCTCCGACCTGCACGGGCTCAACAAGCTCAGCTGGGTCGTGACGGCATACCTGCTCGCCTCTACCGCCGCGACTCCGCTGTGGGGCAAGATCTCCGACCTGTACGGCCGCCGGCTGATCTTCCAGGCAGCCATCGTCACGTTCCTCGTCGGGTCGGCACTGTGCGGGTTCGCACGCAACATCGACGAGCTCATCGCCTTCCGCGCGCTCCAGGGCATTGGCGGTGGTGGCCTGATGGCCCTCGCGCTCGCCACGATCGGCGACGTCGTACCGCCGCGCGAGCGTGGACGCTACATGGGCTACATGGGCGCCGTCTTCGGCTCGGCCAGCGTCCTCGGCCCGGTGCTCGGAGGAACGATCGCCGACGGGCCTGGCTGGGAATGGATCTTCTGGCTCAACATCCCGATCGGCATCGTTGCGCTGGTGGTGACCTCGTACGCGCTGAAGCTCCCGCATGTACGCCGAGAGCACACGATCGACTGGCTCGGCGCGGGTCTGCTCGTGGCCGCTGTCTCGTCGATCCTGCTCTACACAGCCTGGGCCGGACCCGAACACGGTTGGACCGACCGACTGAGCGTCGGTCTTCTCGGCGGCGGGCTGATCCTCGCTGTGATCTTCATTCTGGTCGAACGTCGCGCCTCGGAGCCGATCCTGCCGATGGAGCTGTTCAACAACTCGGTCTTCTCGATCACCAACGCCCTCGGCATGGTGTTCGGCATCGCGATGTTCGGCGCGATCATCTTCGTGCCGCTCTACCTGCAGATCGTCATGGGCATGACACCGACGAAGTCAGGGCTGGGCATGGTCCCAATGGTCGCTGGCATGTTCTCGGCCTCGATCCCGGCAGGGCACTACGTCACGCGGACCGGTCGCTACCGGATGTTCCCGATCGTGAGCACGATCGTCGTGGCTGGCGCACTGCTCCTGCTGTCGACCCTCAACGCCGACAGCTCCTACCTCCAGGTCGGCATCGGCATGTTCGTGCTCGGCTTCGGCCTCGGCCTGACGATGCAGCTGCTGACCCTGATCGTGCAGAACTCCGTCGACGTACGCCACATGGGCGTCGCCACCAGCACCGTGACGTTCTTCCGCAACCTGGGCGGCGCGTTCGGCACGGCGGTGTTCGGCGCCGTGCTCAACAGTCGGCTCAGCCATCACCTCGAGTCATCGCTCGGCGTGGAGTCGGGCGCGTCGATCAACACCAACAACGCAGCTGCGATCCAGAACCTGCCCGAGCCCATACGCGTCAAGGTCATCGACGCCTTCGCGTCCTCGTTGCACGAGGTGTTCCTGACGGCGCTGCCGTTCGTGGCCGTCGCGTTCGTCCTGGCACTGTTCATCAAGGAGCTGCCGCTGCGCTCGCGCAGCACCCCGGTACCCGCCGCCGGAACTGATGTTTAAGGGCTAGTTTTTACCCGTCATTTCGGGCCATTGTCGGGCAAATTCACGAGATTTACGCTGGGTGAATATGTGATCGGAGCCCTCCCATGCCCAATCCACAGAATCAGTCTGAGCACTACGACCTGTGCATCATCGGCGCAGGAATCGGTGGCCTCAATGCGCTCTACGTCGCCAGCCAATACCTCAAGCCTGACCAACGAATCGCCCTGGTCGATCGCAGGGACCGGGTCGGCGGCATGTGGGTGGACACGTACGACTATGTCCGTCTACATCAGCCTCACCCGTGCTTCACCACTGGCGACGTCAAATGGACCCTTGGCGAGAAGCCATCGCACCTCGCCTCTAAGACCGAGGTCCTCGACCACTTCCAGCATTGCGTCAACGAGGCCAGGAAAGGCGTCGGCGTTACGGAGCTCCTTGGCCACGAAATGGTGGAGATCGAAGAGACCGACGATGCCGTACGCGTGACCTGCCGGACCAACGACCGAACCGTGGCGACGATCACCGCCGACCACGTGATCAACGCGGCAGCGCTTGACGTAGACGCGCTGCAGCCGCTGGCACTGTCCAGTTCTCAGGTCCGCTCCGTCTCGCCAGAGACGTGCGACGTGCGTACCGGCGAGATCGCCGGCGACAACAACCCCGTCTGGATCATCGGCAGTGGCAAGACCGGAATGGACACCGCGCACACGCTGATCACCCACCAGCCGGGTCGCGAGGTCAATCTGGTTGCCGGCACAGGCAGTTTCTTCATGAGCCGCGACCGCATGTTTCCAAGCGGGACGAAGCGTTGGTTGGGAGGTGTCAGGCCGAACTATGTCCTGACCGAGATGGCCGACCGATTCGACGGCACGAATGAGGTCGAAGTCCTCAACTGGATGCGCGACACGTACGGCACCGGGCCCATTCCTCACGCCCAACACTTCTTCCTGGGTGCCTTGTCAGAGGGCGAGTCGACGCGCATCCGCGACGGGCTGGGACAGGTCGTGAAGGACCACCTGGTGGACGTGGTCGATGCCGCTGACGGCGCACAGATCCGACTGCGCAAGGGACCCCCCGTCGACATCACCCCGGGAAGCTGGATCGTCAATTGCACCAGCCACTTCGTCTCTCGTGCACGTACAGAGGCCCCGTACGTTTCCGCCAGCGGGCGGGTCGTCACCATCGGGTTGAAAGGGATGTTCGGGTTCACCTCCTTCGGTGGCTATTTCCTGACCCACTTTCTTTACGCGGGCAAGCTCAGGGAGGTCCCGCTGTACGAGGCGGACGGCGACACCCTCATAGCAAAGTCGGTGCCCGCAGCGGTTTTGGGCTCGCTCGTGATGACTCAGTACAACCTGGGCCTCGCGTTCGACAACCTCCCGGCAAAGGTGTTCAAGGATTTCGGCCTCGACTTCGACCGGTTGTACCCCCCACCACGACGTCTGGTCGGGCAGTTGAAGTTCCTGGCTGGCCACAAGCGGAAGCGAGAGCACTATCGACGCACGCTCGACACGCTCGGCGAACGGTTCGGCGTCCACGTTGGTCCCGTGGTCGAGGCGAGCCCGGTCACGGCGAAGGCCGGTTAGGGCTTGTCGCGGGCGGGGAGCTTGTCGACGATCAGGTCGTACGAGTCCTCGATCAGCTCTTCGAGAAGCCCTTCGGGCAGTGATCCGTCGAGCTGCACGGTCACCCAGTGCTTCTTGTTCATGTGATAGCCGCGGGTGATCGAGTCGTACGTATCGACGAGTCCTGTGACGTCAGCCGGCTCAGCCTTGAGGTTGATGCTGGTGGCTCGGTCGACTCCGGTGAGCGCGAAGATCTTGCCGCCGACGCGGTAGACCGCAGTCTCCTCACCGAACGGGAACGTCAGGACCGCTCCGGGCAGAGCGGCGCAGAACGCGTGCACGTCTGTCATGCAGGCTCCGTGGTCATGCAGGATCGGGCTCGGGCTCGTCCTGATAGGGCTGGGCATCGTTGACCAGGTGCTTCACGACGCCATTGAGGCAGGCTGCGAGCGGTACAGCGATGAGCGCGCCGACGATGCCCGCGACGGCGATACCGGCGGCAATCGCCAGGATGATGGCCAGCGGGTGCACCGCGACGAGCTTGCCCATGAGGAACGGCTGGAGTATGTGCGACTCGATCTGCTGCACGGCGATCACGACGGCCAGCATGATCAGCGCGACCACAGGTCCCTGGGCAACCAGCGCGACGAGGACGGCAACCATGCCCGATGCGAGCGCACCAACGATCGGGATGAACGCACCGAGGAACACCAGCACGCCGATCGCGAACGTGAGTGGCACGCCCAGCACCCAGGCACCGAACGCGATGCCCATGGCGTCGACGAAGGCAACGAGGATCGTCGCGCGTACGAATGCCGTGAGCGAGGCCCAGGCGGTCTGGCCCGACGAGTGCACCTTGTCTCGTGCCGCCTTGGGGAAGAGCGCGACGACCCAGCTCCAGATGCGCTCGCCTTCGTACAGGAAGAAGAACGAGGCGAACAGGGCAATGAAGAATCCCGCGATGAGGTGGGTCAGCGTCGTACCGACGTTGCTGGCGGTCGTGAAGAACGACGTGTCGCTGTTGGTGATCGACGCCTTGCCGCGGTCGATCCAGTCCTGGATCTGCGAGTCGGTGAGGTTGAGCGGGCCTGTCTTGGCCCAGTCCTGGATCTGGTCGATGCCTTCGACGACGTTGGACTTGAGGTCGGAGAACTGCGTCGCGAGCTGCGAGCCCACGAGCGCCAGCATCCCGAACAAGGCGGTGAGCATGCCGAGGACCACGAGAGCGGTCGCAGCGATGCGGGGCAGACCCTTCTTCTCCAGCCAGTCCACAGCGCCGACCGTGAGCGCCGTACCAAGAATGGCGACAGCGATGGGCACGGTGATCTCGGAGAAGTAGCGCAACAGCCAAATTCCAACAAAGCCGGCGGCAGCGATGACGAGCAGCCGCCACGACCACTGGGTCGCGATCTCCACACCAGCGGGAATCTCATTGCGCTTGGGTTGACTCTTGGCCACACAGGGAGCCTAGCGGTGCGTCCCGGGAAGAGCAGGAACACCAGCGGTCGCTCAGGAGTTGATATCAGGGTGATCACGCTTCGCATCGTTCTGCTGACGGCGATCGCCGTCCTCGCATCCGCGTGCTCGTCGTCGCCTGATCCCGCACCCGAACCCACTCCGAGTGCAACCTCCACGACCACACCGAACCCGTACGCGTCGTTGTCCGCCGCCGAGCTGGGTGAGCGCCTGCTGTCGGCATCCTCGAACGGGCGAACAGTCGAGGTTGAGCAGCTACTCGAGGCCGGCGCGAAGACCGAGGTACGTGACTCGCGGGACCGGACGCCGCTCCTTCTTGCGGTGACCAACGATCGCGTTGCCGCCGCCCAGGTATTGGTGGATGCCGGCGCGGATCTCGATGCGCTCGACGACCGGCACGACACCCCGTGGCTGGTCACAGGCGTGACTGGCAGCGTCGAGATGGCGAAGGCGTTGCTTCCCGCGAAGCCCGATCTGACGATCCGCAACCGGTTCGGCGGCATCTCCCACATTCCCGCAAGCGAGCGCGGACATGCCGACTATGTCGAGTACGTCCTCGACAACACTGACATCAAGGTCGACCACATCAACGACCTGGGCTGGACCGCGCTCCTCGAGGCCGTGATCCTCGGCAAGGGCACGGCCCCCTGGCAACGCATCGTCCAATCGCTCATCGACCATGGCGCCGATGTCTCGATCGCCGATCGTGACGGCGTCACACCCCTTCAACATGCGCGCGCCAAGGGCTTCAACGAGATCGTTCAGATCTTGGAACGTGTGTAGATCCGTAAACTTGTAGAGAGAGGTGGCACAAATGATCTTCAACATGAACAAGTCCGAGATCCCGACGGCCGACAAGGCGCTTCCGGGTCGTTCAGGCCGTCCCTATCAAGTCGGTGGCACCCACCTGACGCTTGGAAATCCGGTCGAGACCCAGGCACCCGAAGGCTTCGGCGTCGCGGTGTTCGGCCTTGGCTGCTTCTGGGGCGAGGAGAAGACATTCTGGGAGGTCCCGGGCGTCTGGTCGACCTCGGTCGGCTACGCCGGCGGCTCCACCCCCAACCCCACGTACGAAGAGGTCTGCACTGGTCGCACCGGCCATGCCGAGGTCGTACGGATCATTTTCGATCCGTCGAAGGTGACCTACCAGCAGCTGCTCGAGGTGTTCTGGGAGAACCACGATCCGACGCAGGGCATGCGCCAGGGCAATGACCGCGGCACGCAGTACCGCTCCGTCATCCTCACGACGACCCCCGAGCAGCAGGTGCAGGCTGAAGCCTCGCGCGCGGCGTACCAAGTCAAGATGAACGCCGCCGGCTATGGCGAGATCACCACGTCGATCCTGCCGCTCGAGACCTACTACTACGCCGAGGACTACCACCAGCAGTACCTCGTCAAAAACCCGTACGGCTACTGCCCACTGCACGCCACCGGCGTCACGTATGCCTGACGGATCACCAAGTGATGTGGCACGTCGCGCGATGGGCGCGGTGGAACAGGGCTCTCGTCAAGAGTGGATCGATCTCTTTGCCGCCGACGCCACGCTTGAGGACCCCGTGGACGGCTCGCCCGGGCTGACGGGCACCGAAGCAATCGCCAATTTCTGGGACACGAGCATTGCGATGTTCGACGCCGTTCGATTCGACGTGCGCCGCATCCACGAGCCGCCCGGCGAGGCTCTCGTCCTCGCCGACATCTCGATCCGCACACCCGGCGGCGAGTCGGCGACGTACGACGCGGCGATCCACTATCGACTCGAC
>JAKFCR010000272.1:0-17581 GCA_036676545.1 Aeromicrobium sp.
AGATCGGCGTCGCGGGTGACGTTGACGACCGTCAGCGTGTCATCTGTTGCGTTGGCCCGAGCCACTCCGTGCTCGAGGGCTGCCTCGCCGTACTCATCACTGCGGTATCCGACCACGACTGACATCGTGTGGGCCTCTCTGCTGGTTGGGACCCCTCCCCACGCCAGATCATGTCGCACTGCGTACATCCATGTCTCCCTTTGTGATGAGGGGCACGGAATAGCCAGCGGCATCAGCGTGGTTGAAAGTTGTATGAGCAACGTGAAGGTAGACATCTGGTCAGACGTGGCATGCCCGTGGTGCTTCATCGGCAAGCGCCGGTTCGAGGCAGCAGTGGCCGACTTCACTGCGGGTGGTGACACCGTCGAAGTGGAGTACCACTCCTTCGAGCTCTCCCCCGACACCCCGATCGATTACACCGGGAGCCACAGCGAGTTCCTGTCGAAGCACAAGGGCATCCCGGAAGCGCAGGCGAGCCAGATGCTGACGCAGATGACCAAGCTCGGCAAGTCAGTCGACATCGCGTACGACTACGACTCGCTGCACACGACCAACACGATCAAGGCCCACGAGCTGCTGCACCTGGCGAAGTCGCACGGCAAGCAGCTCGAGATGAAGGAGCGCTTGCTCTCGGCGTACTTCGAGGAGGGGCGGCACGTCGGACAGATCGACGAGCTGGCTGACCTCGGCGCCGAGATCGGGCTCGACCGCGATGAGATCATCGATGTCCTCAAGTCCGAGACCTTTCTCGACGACGTGATGGCCGACAAGGCGCAGGCGGTCGCATACGGCATCAACGGTGTGCCGTTCTTCGTGATCAACGGCAAGTACGGCGTGTCAGGTGCCCAGGAATCAGCCACCTTCGTCGACGTGCTCTCCCAGGCGGCCGCCGAATGACCGGCCCGTTCGAAATGGTTGGCGACGACGCACCGGTCTGCGAAGACGGCGTCTGCGACGTTCCCGGCGCCGAGGACTAGCGACGCACAAAGACTCCGGTGAGCGGGGCTCCTTCGCCCTGCACTACGAGTCGGTCCGTCTCGCAGGTGACGCTGATGCCGTTCGACGGGTCGATCAACGGCGGGGCTCCGTCGGGGTTGTCTCCGGGTGCCACGCTCCAGTCCCAGTTGTCGACGCCGATATCGGTTTCGCTGTCGGCGTTCCAACCCCATTCGCCGCCACCCGCGTTCTGCGAGCTGACCGAGAGCGGCTGACCACCCACGACCGCCGAGATCGCCAGGTCGGTCGAGAGGCTTACATACGGCTCCTCGTTGAAGTCAAGAATCTGGTCGCCGCCGATGTCGAGTGATGTGATCGGCAGGCCAAGTCCCTCGAGATAGCTCCTGGACTGGCTCGCGTAGTTGTCGGTGTCGAGATACCAGCGGCCCAGCAAGCACTCGGTGTCACCCGCTGCTGCGGCTGACGTCTGCGTGGCTGTCGGCTCGCTGGTGGCCGTCTCCGACGGCTCGTCGGATCCGCCGCCGCATCCGGTGACGATGATCGCGGTGATGATGAGCAACGCTCCCAGTCGTGGCTTCATCGACCAAGGATGACGCATCCTGCGATTGCAGTGTCAAGACCTGTCGTGGGCCTCCGGACCCGTCGATAGATGGGTCCGCGGACCCGTGCGCCTGCCTTCGACCGCCAATAGCGTCATGCGTGTCGAAAGGTCGAGGCAATGAAGGCACAGACGCTCCGCGAACGCGGACAGGCATCCATCGACTATGTCGGTGCGATCGTCCTCGTCGTCGTCGTGATCACGGGACTGGTCGCGACCGGTGCCGCTGCCTCGATCGGACAAAAGGTTGCGACGGGTGTGTGCACTGCGGTGTCACCTCTTACCGGCGCAACCTGCGATGGGTCGTCCGATATCGGGGGGTCGGACGACCCATCAGGACTCACGCCGGCCGAGCAGGCGTACGCCGGGGACTACGTCGCACTGGGTGATTCGTACTCGTCGGGAGAGGGTGCAGGCGACTACGTCGACAACACCGACAGCGACGACGCCACCAAGGAGTGGTTCAACGACCTGCCGGTCGACCTGTGGCCGGGCGAACCCCGCGTCAACGTGTGCCGACGCAGCGCGAATGCCTACTCCGGCTACGTGTTCGCCAACGGCGAGTTTGCCGGCGACTACCACTTCGGTGCCTGCAGCGGTGCCGTCGCGAGCGACTACTACGAGGACAACCACAGCGGCAACGACGACGAGGGACCGCAGCGCGAGCACATCACCGACGACACGAGCCTCATCACGTTGTCGATGGGCGGCAACGACTTCGGCTTCGCCGACGTCATGGCTGAGTGCGTCAAACGTGGTCTCGGTCTGGGCGCCGCGTGCGGCCCGGACGCGACGGAGGACGCCCACGCCAGCATCGACGAGAAGGTCGACGAGCTGATCCAGATGTACCAGGACCTCGAGGAGGACGCGCCAGACGATGCGCGCATCCTCGTGGTCGGCTACCCGCGGCTGTTCCCGGAGGACCCGACCGGCCCGACGTGGGGCATCGCCCAGAGGGACCAGACCTGGATCAACGACCTGGGTACGTACGCAAACGATGCGATCCGCGAGGCCATCGCCGAATCGGGTACGAGAATCGAGTTCGTCGACGTAACCGATGCGCTGGCAGGGCACGAATCGGGCACCAGCGAGCCGTGGTTGCACGACCTCACCTTCGGGGTCGACGGCGGCAACTGGCTGATGCCGGTTTCGAGCAACAGCTACCATCCCACCGCAGAAGGACAACAGGCGATCGGGGCGCTCGTCCACGACGCCGTCGAGAACGGAGGTGAGCGGCCATGACAGTTCGAGTTCTCCTCGTCGCAGTGTGTGCAGCCGCCCTGCTGAGTGCGTGCGGCTCCGACGAGCCCGGTCCCAACCCGCGAGCGAGCATCGAGTCCGGGGGCGAGTCGAAGAAGGCGATTCTCCCCGAGGACGCGCTACCCGAGGGCTGGCGCTACGCCTCGGTCGAGGACTTCCTCGGCATCCCCCAGCTCTGCGGGGTGGTACTGGAGCCGCCCAAGCTGACCAGCGCCATCACCCAGCGGTTTGCCACCATGTCAGGCGACACGTTCGTGATCCAGTACTCGTTCGTCTCGTCGGACGAAGATGCCACTGCCAAACGGATCAACTCGTTCGTCGAAGCGGCAAAGACCTGCACTGAGCACGTTCCGACCGAAGGCGCCAAGGCCGAGGTCTCGCCACTTGCCGGCCTCTCCCCCGTCGGCGATGCCTTCGCCGCCGTACGCGCGGTCGATGCCACTGACGAGACCAACAAGCGCGAGTACGTCGTCTTCCACCACGGCACGCAGGTCACGGTCCTGCTGTCATACGGCCTGGGACGAGTCGCGAAAACAGCCGATCTGGACGCCATGGCGAAGGCCATCGACCAGCGAATCTCCGCGGCCGGCTGATGCTCTCGATCGTCGGAGTTGTGTTCCTGGCGCTGGTCGCCGTTGCGGCGGCCGGAGTCGTCGCGGCGACCCGCTCGCACGGTCGACCGGGACTGTGGCTCGGTGTCGCCGCCCTCGCGACCGTCGTGGTGTACGTCTACGGCGCCGCCAAGTCGCTCGGCAGCGATACCTCCACGGCATCGTGGGCGTCGACTGTCATGGCCCTGTTCGTGGTCATCGGGTTGGTGCTGCTGGTTGTCGGTCGATCGAGGAAGTCGACCGCCGTGAGTGCGCTCTCGGCAGCGGCAATCGCGCTGGGTGTGGCCAGCGTCATCGTGACCGCCACAGCAGGCTGACAACCGTCAAGCTCCAGGGCTTCGGCGGTACACCGACACCGTGGGATCTGCCGTGATCCAGAAGCGCCACGGGACGTCCGCGGCTTTGGAGACGCCGACGCGCGGACCTTCGCTGATCGCGGGAGCTGAGGCCGGCTCGTCGCCGAGGTGAATCGCATTGCTCCCGAGCAGATCTGTGCCCAGGTCGTCGAGCGACAGACCGAGAGCCCTGGCCAGGTTGCCAGGTCCGCGAGCGAGGGCGACGTCCTTGACCAGATCACCCCGCCGTTCACGTGCAAGCTCGATGCCCTCGACGATCTCACCAGCCCGGATCAGCACTGCTGATGCTGTCTCGGTCGGACCGGTCACGATGTTGGCGCAAAAGTGCATCCCGTAGGAGCGGTAGACGTACAGACGCCATGGCTCACCGAACATGATCTCCGACCGCGGGGTGCGGGTGAAGGCATGCGAGGCAGGGTCGTCGACTCCCCCATATGCCTCGACCTCGGTGATACGCGCTGCCACACCGTGGCCGTGCAGAACACGACCCAGCAGAGCGCGGGCGTGATCCGTGACGTCCACGGGTCAGGCGAGCCGCTGGCGAAGCTCGAGGAGCTGCTCGGCAACGCGTGCCGGTGCCGTTCCGCCACGGGAGTTGCGTGAGGCCAGTGAGCCTTCAACCGTGAGCACCTCACGAACCTCCGGGGTGAGCAGCGGCGAAATCGCTGCGAAGTCCTCGTCGGTCAGATCCCACAGCTCGATGCCGCGCTGTTCGCACACCTGAACAGACGCGCCCGAGATCTCATGCGCGTCGCGGAACGGGACACCCTGGCGGACGAGCCACTCGGCGACATCCGTCGCCAGGGCAAACCCCTGGGGCGCAAGCTCGGCCATACGTTCGGTGTTGAACGTCAGCGTGGCAACCATGCCGGTGAACGCCGGCAGCAGGACCTCGAGGGTGTCGATCGAGTCGAACACCGGCTCCTTGTCCTCCTGCAGATCGCGGTTGTACGCGAGCGGCAGCGCCTTGAGCGTCGCCAAGAGTCCGGTGAGATTGCCGATCAGGCGACCTGCTTTGCCACGGGCGAGCTCGGCGATATCGGGATTCTTCTTCTGCGGCATGATGCTCGAGCCCGTGGAGAAGCCGTCGTGCAACGTGACGAAGCCGAACTCCTTGGTGTTCCAGATGATGATCTCCTCGGCGATGCGAGAGAGGTCGATGCCGATCTGAGCCGTGACAAAGGCGAACTCGGCAACGAAGTCGCGCGCGGCCGTGCCGTCGATCGAGTTGGCCGTTGAGTCGGTGAAGCCGAGATCCTTGGCAACCTGCTGCGGGTCGAGGCCCAGCGACGAGCCAGCGAGCGCGCCGGAGCCGTACGGCGAATCGGCAGCCACACGCTCGTCCCAGTCGGCGAGGCGATCGAGGTCGCGTACGAGCGGCCACGCATGAGCCAGTAGATGGTGCGACAGGAGCACGGGCTGGGCGTGCTGCAGGTGAGTGCGGCCCGGCATGGGAGCGTCGATATGCGCTTCCGCCTGTTCGGCGAGGGCTGCCACCAATCCGCGTACGAGATCGCCGATCGTCTTGGCGTGGTCACGGAGATACATCTTGAAGAGGGTGGCGATCTGGTCGTTGCGTGACCGCCCGGCGCGAAGGCGTCCGCCCAGCTCGGGGCCGAGGCGCTCGAGCAGTCCCCGTTCGAGGGCGGAGTGCACGTCCTCGTCATCTGGGTGAGCGACGAAGGTGCCCGACTCGACGTCGGCAGCGAGCGCGTCGATGCCCGAAATCAGCGTGGTGAGATCTTCGCGGCTGAGCAGCCCGGCAGCCTGGAGCACGCCTGCGTGCGCGCGCGACCCGGCGAGATCGTACGGAGCGAGGCGCCAGTCGAAGTGCGTCGACCGCGAAAGCGCGATGAGCTCGGGCGAGGGGCCGGAGGCGAACCGCCCTCCCCAGAGAGAGGTTTTGTCGTTCACGAAGTCTCCTTGGGGGTGGATGCGGCAAGCGACATGAGCCGGCTGGCGACGGCGTCGCCCCCCAGCGGGTCGCGACAGATCAGCAGAACGGTGTCGTCTCCGGCGATGGTGCCGAGCAGGTCGGGCTGGCCCGCATGGTCGACAGCGGAGGCGAGGTACTGGGCTGCTCCGGGCGGGGTGCGCAGCACCACCAGATTGGCCGAGGACTCGGCGGCCACAAGCAGCTCCCGGCAGATGCGTGCGAGTCGAGTCTGTGCGGCAGCGCTGTCTGGCGCAGCCCGAGGTGTGCGATCTCCGCCCTCGGCTGGCACGGCGTAGACGAGCCCGCCATCGGGGTGACGCACCCGTACGGCATCGAGCTCGACGAGATCACGGGAGATGGTCGACGGAGTTGCGTTCACACCGCGGCTCTCGAGCAGCTCGGCCAGGTCGCCCTGGGAACGGATGAGCTCGTGACCCAGCAGCTCGACGATCAGTTGCTGGCGTGCGCTCTTGGTGTCGGGGACGCTCATGACTCCCTCGCCTTCTCAAGCAACCAGATCATCAAGGCCTTCTGGGCGTGAAGACGATTTTCGGCTTCGTCCCACACAACGCTCTGCGGACCATCGAGCACTTCGGACGAGATCTCGAGACCGCGGTAGGCGGGCAGGCAGTGGAGCACGATGGCATCTGGTGCAGCCTTCGCGAGGGCTTCGGCAGTGATCGCGTACGCGCCGAACAACTGCAGTCGCGCCTCCTTCTCGCTCTCCTGGCCCATCGAGACCCACGTGTCCGTGATGACGACGTCAGCCCCAGCGATTGCCGCATCAGGATCGGCCACGACCGTGATCGATCCACCGGTCGTGGTCGCGATCGCCTCTGCGTCGGCGACGATGGCTGACGCTGGCTGGTATCCATCGGGAGCACCAACGCGTACGTGCATGCCGGCCAGCGCGCCGCCGAGAAGGTAGGAGTGGCCCATGTTGTTGGCACCGTCGCCGAGATAGGCGACGGTGAGACCGGCGAGACTGCCCTTGTGCTCGATCACCGTCTGCCAGTCCGCAAGGATCTGGCATGGGTGGAAGTCGTCGCTGAGAGCGTTGATGACAGGCACGCCCGCGTTGGCGGCCATCTCCTCCAGGCCGGACTGGGCATAGGTCCGCCACACGATCGCGCTGGTCATCCGGCCCAGGACCTTCGCCGTGTCCGCGGTCGACTCGCCACGGCCACTCTGAGTCGTGGCGGTGTCGAGGATGAGCGGACTGCCCCCGAGGTCAGCGATACCGACGCCGAACGACACTCGCGTACGGGTTGAGGCCTTGTCGAAGATGACCGCTACGGTCTGTGGTCCCTCCAGGGGTTTGCGTGCATAGGGGTTGGCCTTGACCTCGGCCGCAAGAGCCAGCACCTCGGCCTGCTCAGCCGGAGTCAGATCGTCGTCGCGCAGGAAATGCCTCATGGCGTGGCCTTCCTGAGAAGGGCATTGTACGAAGGCCACGCCATGACTGATGCTTGCTGATTCGCTCGCTGGCGCTCGCTCATGCCGACACCTCATCCAGAACAGCCCGCAGAGTCGTCACCGCGTGGGAAGCCTCGTCCTCGGTCAGGATCAGCGGCGGCGCGAGCCTGAGCCGATCAGGGGTCGGCGCATTGATGATGAGCCCGGCTGAGAGAGCCGCCTTGAAGACGTCAGGCGCAATCGGCTGCGCGAGCACGATGCCCACCAGCAGGCCGCGTCCAGTTGTGCTCGTGACGAGTGGGTGGTCCTCAAGACCGCGACGCAGCTGATCGCCAATCGTCGTGACATGGTCAAGCAGCTTCTCGGACTCGATCGTCGAGATGACAGCGAGAGCCGCCGCAGTGGCGACGGGGTTGCCACCGAACGTCGAGCCGTGATTGCCGGGCTGCAGCAACGTGGCTGCGTCACCGAGCGCGACACACGCGCCGATCGGAATGCCGCCGCCCAGGCCCTTGGCGAGAGTCACCAGATCGGGGACGACTGCAGACTCCTCATAGGCGAACCACGCACCCGTACGGCCAATGCCGGTCTGGACCTCGTCGAGCCACAGCAGCGCGCCGTGCGTGGTCGTGATCACTCGGGCCGCCTGGAGATAGCCCTCCGAGGGCTCGATGACGCCGGCCTCGCCCTGGATCGGCTCGAGGAGTACGGCTGCCACGGTTTCGTCGACGGCGGCCTCGAGGGCAGCTGTGTCGCCGTACGGAACCCAGGTCACATCACCCGGGAGCGGCTCGAACGGCGCGCGATATGCCTCCTTGGAGGTCAGCGCGAGTGCGCCCATGGTCCGGCCGTGGAATGAGCCCTCGGCGACGACGACCTTGGTACGGCCGGTGCGTCGGGTGGCCTTGAAGGCCGCTTCGTTCGCCTCGGCTCCTGAGTTGGTGAAGAACACGCGCCCCTCATGCCCGATCAGGGCGAGGAGCTTCTCAGCCAGTGCGACCTGCGGCTCGGAAGCGAAGAAGTTGGAGACGTGACCGAGCGTTGCGAGCTGGGTGGTGACCGCCTCGACGATCGCGGGATGGGCGTGGCCGAGGGCGTTCACTGCGATGCCGCCGAGCAGGTCGAGGTACTCCTTGCCATCGGCATCCCAGACGCGCGAACCCTCGCCGCGGACCAGGACGGTCTGCGGTGGACCGAAGGTGTTCATGACGGCACCTTCGTAGCGCTGGGTCCACTCGGTGACGGTCATTTCTTGTCCTTCGTGACGCTCGTCGAGTAGAGCGCCGTACGGATACGTGTCGGCGCACCGGGCACGACCTGAGTACCGACACCCTCGTCGGTGAAGATTTCGAGCAGCACGGCGTGGGGCTCGCGACCGTCGATCACGGTCGCGCGATTGACGCCCTCCTCGACCGCCTTGAGACAAGCCGTCATCTTCGGGATCATTCCGGTCGAAAGGGTTGGGATGATCTCGGCGAGCGACTCGGGGCTGATCTCGCCGATCACGTCGGTGCTGTTGGGCCAGTCGGCGTACAGGCCCTCGACGTCAGTGAGGACGAGCAGCTTCTCCGCGCCGAGTGCGACGGCCAATGCGGCTGCCGCAGTGTCGGCGTTGACGTTGTAGACCTGACCGTCGACATCAGGAGCAACCGTCGAGACGACCGGGATACGTCCGGCGTCGATGAGGTCGAGAACGGCCTCGGGACGTACGCCGACGACTTCGCCGACGAGACCTATGTCAGTCTCGACGCCGTCGATCACAGGCTTCGTCTTCTTGGCGGTGAACAGGCCACCGTCTTCGCCCGACAGTCCCACCGCGAGGTCACCGTGCTGGTTGAGCAGCCCGACGAGCTCGCGGCCGACCTGACCGGTCAGCACCATGCGTACGACTTCCATCGTCTCGGGGGTCGTGACGCGCAGGCCACCCCGGAACTCCGACTCGATGCCGAGCTTGTCGAGCATCGCGCTGATCTGGGGTCCACCGCCGTGCACCACGACGGGCTTGAAACCCGCGAGGCGCAAGAACACGATGTCCTCTGCGAAGGCCAGCTTGAGCGACTCATCGGTCATGGCGTTTCCGCCGTACTTCACCACGATGACCTTGCCGTGGTACTTCTTCAGCCACGGCAAAGCCTGGGCGAGGGTGGCGGCCTTGGCCGTCGCCTTCTTCCAGTCGTCCGGATGCCACTCTTCGAGTGCTTCTGTTTCGCTCATGAGCTGTACGCCGAGTTCTCGTGGACGTACGCCTGCGTGAGGTCGTTCGTCCAGATGGTGCCCGTTGCCGAGCCGGACTTGAGGTCGATCGTCACGCTGACTGCGCGCTGAGAGAGGTCGATCGAGTCGGGTGACTCCCCCGGGCCGCTGTTGCGGCAGACCCACACACCGTTGAGCGCGACATCCAGGTTCGCTGGCTCGAACGCTGCTTGCGTCGTTCCGACAGAGGCGAGGATCCGTCCCCAGTTGGGGTCCTTGCCATAGATCGCGCACTTGAACAGGTTGCTGCGCGCGACCGACCGGCCGACCTCGAGTGCGTCATCGACCGAAGCCGCGTTGACGACCTCGATCGCGATCTCGTGGTCTGCCCCCTCGGCATCGGCCAGCAGCTGCATCGAGAGGTCGCGGCACACGGCGGTGACGGCATCCGTGAAGGCGGCGGCATCCGGCTTGACGCCTGAGGCCCCGCTCGCCATCAGCAGCACCGTGTCGTTCGTCGACTGGCAGCCGTCGGAGTCGAGCCGGTCGAAGGTCTTGGCCGTCGCGCTGCGCAGGGCCGCGTTGGCCGTGTCGGCATCGACGTCGGCGTCTGTCGTGACGACGACGAGCATCGTGGCGAGAGCAGGCGCCAGCATGCCTGCACCCTTCGCCATACCTCCGACGGTCCAGCCGTCACAATGCGACACGGACTCCTTCGCCACGGTGTCGGTCGTCATGATTGCCGTTGCGGCTGCAGCGCCACCATCGGTCGACCTGGCAGCCAGAGCCGCGTGTACACCGGAGAGCAACGCGTCGCGATCGTTGAGCAGGCCGATCAGCCCGGTCGAGCACACCTGTACGTCGATGGCACCGATTCCGAGCGCGGTTGCCACGGTCTCGGCGGTGTGATGTGTCGTCGCGAACCCCTCGGGACCGGTGTAGCAATTGGCGCCACCAGAGTTGATCACCACAGCCACGGCCGAGCCTGACTTGATCGCTTCCTCGCTCCAGAGCACCGGGTTGGCCTTGCACCGGTTGCTGGTGAACACGGCCGCCGCAGCGTGCGACGGCCCGTCGTTGACCACCAGCGCGACATCGGGTGAGCCTGTTGACTTGAGTCCGGCAGCGACGCCTGAAGCGCTGAAACCCTTGGCCGCGGTCACGCTCATGGCGCTACTCCAATGGTCGAGAGCCCAGTGGTCTCTCCGAGACCCAGGGCGAGGTTCATGGACTGGATGGCGCCGCCGGCGGTGCCCTTGACCAAGTTGTCTATCGCGGAGACCGCGACGAGCCGGTTGGCGCGGGCGTCGACCGCCACCTGGAGCTGAGCCGTGTTGGCACCGAGAGTTGCCGCAGTCGTGGGCCACCGCCCCTCGGGCAGCAGATGGATGAACGGCTCGTCGCCGTAGACCGCGTCGTATGCCGCCCTGACCGCGTCGATGTCGACCCCCGGTGCAAGCCGAGCAGTCGTTGTCGCGAGAATCCCGCGGGCCATCGGCACGAGGGTCGGCGTGAACGAGATGGTGACCTCGTCGGCGCCAGCGAACCGCAGGTTCTGCATGATCTCGGGGACGTGCCGGTGAACACCACCGACACCGTACGGAGTCGCCGAACCCAAGCCCTCGGACGCAAGGAGATGTGTCTTGAGTGCCTTGCCGGCACCGGAGAAGCCATTGGCGAGCACAGCCACGAGATCCGTGGACTCCACGAGACCGGCAGCGATCGCAGGCTGGATGCCGAGCGTGATCGCTGTGACGTTGCAGCCCGGAACGGCTATGCGATTGACGCCCTTGAGGCTGTCCCGCTGACGTCCATTGCCGACGATGAGCTCGGGCAGCCCGTACGGCCAGGTACCGGCGTGCTCGCCGCCATAGAACTCAGTCCAGTCCTCGGCTGACTTCAGGCGGAAGTCTGCGCCACAGTCGATCACGAGTACGTCCTCGCCCAGCTCCGCCGCGACCGCACCTGACTGGCCATGCGGCAGGCCGAGGAACACCACATCGTGACCGGCCAGGGTCTCGGCTGTCGTGGGCTCAAGAATGCGGTCGGCCAACGGCACGAGGTGCGGGTGATGCTGCCCAAGTGGCGTACCGGCGCTTGAAGCCGCCGTCAGCGCGCCGATCTCGACGTCGGGATGTGCCAGCAGTAGGCGCAGCACCTCGCCTCCGGCGTACCCGCTGGCGCCGGCAACGGCTGCGGTGATCGTGGTCATCTCTCCACCTTTGCAGAAATGTCGTCAGGGACGTGCAGTGATCAGTCGGTGCCGAATTCCATGGCGGCCGCGTCGAGCGCGTGTTCGTCCAGGTCGTCAACATCGTCTTCGACCTGAACCGGGTTGGCCTCGATCCGGGTGGCGCCACCTGCAGGAAGCTCGCCGAACAGGGTGCCGTTCTCGACCAGGACCTGGCCCTGGTCGAGCGGCTGCTGCGCGTAGAGCTCCAGCATGGCGCGCGAATCGGCGATGTCGAGGTTGCGCATCGTGAGCTGGCCGATGCGGTCTGTCGGGCCGAACACCGCGTTCTCCGTCCGCTCCATCGAGAGCTTTTCGGGGTGATAGGAGAAGTTGGGGCCCTGCGTGTCGAGGATCGAGTAGTCCTCGCCACGGCGCAGCCTGATCGTCACGTCTCCGCTGACGACTGAGGCAATCCACCGCTGGACGGACTCGCGCAGCATCATTGCCTGCGGGTCGAGCCAGCGTCCTTCGTACATCAGTCGACCGAGCCGGCGACCGTGCTGGTGGAAGTTGGCGATGGTGTCCTCGTTGTGGACCGCGTTGACGAGCCGTTCGTACGCGATGTGGAGCAGCGCCATGCCGGGAGCCTCGTAGATGCCCCTGCTCTTGGCTTCGATGATCCGGTTTTCGATCTGGTCAGACATGCCCAGGCCGTGGCGGCCGCCGATCGTGTTCGCCTCGTGAACGAGGGCGACGGGGTCTCCCCCGAAGGCATTGCCGCTGATGGCGACAGGACGGCCGGCCTCGAACGTGATCGTCACGTCTTCGGTTGCGATCTCGACGGCGGGATCCCAGAACTTGACGCCCATGATCGGCTCAACCGACTCGAGCGACGTGTCGAGGTGCTCCAGCGTCTTGGCCTCGTGCGTCGCGCCCCAGATGTTGGCGTCAGTCGAGTAGGCCTTCTCCTGGCTGTCCCGGTACGGCAGGTTGCGCTCAGTGAGCCACTGGCTCATCTCGTGACGGCCGCCCAGCTCGGCAACGAAGTCGGCGTCGAGCCACGGCTTGTAAATCATCAGCTCAGGGTTGGCCAGCAGCCCATAGCGATAGAACCGCTCGATGTCGTTTCCCTTGAAGGTCGAGCCATCGCCCCAGATGTTGACGTTGTCCTCGTGCATCGCCCGGACCAGGAGGGTGCCAGTGACAGCGCGGCCAAGCGGAGTGGTGTTGAAGTACGTCCTGCCGGCCGAGCGGATGTGGAACGCGCCACAGGCGAGCGCGGCCAGGCCCTCGTCGACGAGCGGCCGCTTGCAGTCGATCGACCGCGCGAGCTCGGCGCCGTACTCCATGGCGCGGCCCGGGATGCCAGAGATGTCCGGCTCGTCGTACTGGCCGATGTCGGCCGTGTAGGTGCATGGGACAGCGCCCTTGTCGCGCATCCACGCAACAGCAACGGACGTGTCGAGGCCGCCTGAAAAGGCGATGCCGACGCGTTCGCCGACTGGAAGATGAGTAAGAACCTTGGACATGTCTCACATTCTTGCACACTCTTGCAATTTCTTGCATGCCGGGTCTGGCGGGATTACTTCCCGCGCGTGCCCTGATCGCCCCTAGGATGCGTGACATGAAGCGGACTGCGCTGCGCATTCTTGCGTTGCTCCTGACCGCGGGGGTCCTGGTCATCCCCGTGCTCGCTGGCATGATCCCCAGCACCACGACCACATCGCCTGATCCCGTGACGATTACCCATTACAAGGCTGACTACGTCGTGAGCGCAGACGGAACACTGGCTGCCAAGGAAGTCATCCAGGCAGATTTCCCGTCCGGTCGCCACGGCATCTTCAGGTTCTGGGACCTTGCTGATCCGACCGATTCCACCGTCCGGCTGACCCCTGAAGACATCAAGGTCTCGCTGGACGGCCAGACCGTGCCCAACGAGCTTCAGTGGCAGAACGGTCGCCGCTACCGCGTCGCCAAGATCGGCGACCCCGACAGCTACGTGTCACCCGGCACCCACGAGTACACGATCACGTACACGATCAAGGGCGCCCTCTCGCCGACTTCGGCCAACCCCGGCGAGTTCGCCTCCTCGAGCTGGACAGACAAGCAGAAGGCTCAGTCGGTGTTCAACTGGAATGTCGTCGCCCCCGGCTGGCAGATGGACATCCAGAAGTCGACGATCCACATCACGCTGCCCAAGCCCTCCGGCAAGGTCCAGTGCACCTCCAGTTTCGACGGCACCGGGCCGTGCACGATCGAAGGCGCGGGCACCGATCGGGTGACGATCAGCACCGGACCGCTCGCACCACGTACGCCCGTGACAGTCCGCATCGGCCTCCCGACTGCGACACCCGACCGCGTCACCGTGCCGTGGCCCATCGCGTACGACCGAGTGCTCGGTCGAAGCGTCCCCGTCGTCGCAACACTGCTGGGCATCGCGCTGGCCGCAATGGCGATCGGGTACGGACTCGATCGCAAGTCGCGCGAGCCTGAGCCCGGCTACCCCGTGATGTATGAGCCGCCGAACGGACTCGGCCCGGTCCAGACCGCGTACATCACCGACGAGGCGGTTCCTTCGCGCGCTCTCGTCGCGACCTTGCTCTACCAAGCCGAGCAGGGACTGACCAAGCTCACCGAGAACGGCAGCAAGTCGTGGACCATCACCGGCATCGGCGACGAGAAGGCCTGGGCCGCAACTGATGACGTGACGCGTTTCGTGGGTGCAGGACTCGGCGTCACGAGCCCCGGAGGAACGTTCAAGTCCTCCCCCTCCTCGGTCTCGTCGGGCCACACCCTGCAAACTGTCAAGGCCGGAATCGACGGCGCCACCGCGGCGTGGGCCGCTGGCATCGGAGCCTCCAAGACCTCCACGTCAGAATGGCTCGCCCGTGTCGCCGTGGTTGTCTCTGCCATCGCTGTTGCCGTGATGCTCATCTTCATCCAGCCTCCAGTCACTCTGTACGTCCTTCCGCTCGCCGCCTTCGTGATCGGTGGCATCGGACTGCTCACTCGGGGTGTCGGCCAGCGGCGTACAACCCTCGGACGCGAGCTGTGGTCCCGGGCAGGCGGGTTCGAGCGCATGCTGTCGACTGACTCGTCCAAGACGAGGTTCGACTTCAGCGGCAAGAAGGATCTCTACACCTCGTTCATCCCGTTCGCCGTCGCATTTGACTGCGCAGATCGCTGGGCCAAGAAGTACGAGGTCGCCACGGGCTCGGCTGCACCGACGCCGGTCTGGTACTCCTCCACCGACTCCGGCTCCGGTGGCCTTGGCTTCTTCGGCAATCACGACGCCTACTCCGGATTTGAGTCCTCGTTGTCCTCATCCATCAGCGCTTACGCAGCCACCCAGTCCTCCAGCAGCAGCGGAGGCGGCGGTGGAGGCGGCGGAGGCGGCGGCGGCGGAGGTGGCGGCGGCGGCTCCTGGTAACCCAACTTTCCGAACCTCACTGAAGGAGAACCATGTCTACCCTCTGGATCATCGTGGCGATCGTCGCCGTGCTCGCCTTGTTCACGGTCTACGCATTCAACAAGCTGCGCCGCACCGACATCAGCGCGCAGGAGGCACTCGGCGGGATCGACGTCCAGCTGACCCGTCGTGCCGACCTCATTCCCAACCTCGTCAACACCGTCAAGGGATATGCCCAGCACGAGAAGGGCGTCTTCGAAGCCGTGACGGAAGCGCGCGCAGGTGTGGCCAAGGCCGCGAAGGACGGATCGCCCGCCGACAAGGCAGCCGCTGACGCCAAGCTCAGCAAGGCGATCATCGACGTGCTTGCTGTCGCCGAGGCATACCCGGAGCTCCAGGCGTCTGCCAACTTCCAGTCATTGCAGACCGAGCTTGCCGAGACCGAGAACAAGCTCTCGTTCGCGCGTCAGTTCTACAACGATGCGGTCGCCAAGCTGAACGGTCTGGTCAAGACGATCCCATGGCTGTTCTTCACCGGCATCGCAGGCGTCTCAGCTCGCGAGTTCTACGACGCGCCTGAAGGACAGGCCGCTCCCCCGACTGTCGCGTTCTAAGTACGCAGGGTTGCGCCCGCGGCTGCTGCTGCTTGAATCGCAGCGTCGCGGGCCGACTTGATCTCGTCGTCGGTCAACGTACGGTCCGGCGCACGCAGACGCAGAGCGAACGCCAGCGACTTCTTGCCCTCCGGCAGCTGGTCGCCTTGGTAGACGTCGAACAGGCGCACTGACTCAATCAGCTCGCTTGCGCCCTCGAGTGCGTGCTGAATTGCTGCGGCGGGGGTGCTGGCGTCGACGACGAGCGCCAAGTCTTCCTTCGCCACCGGGAACGTCGAGAAGTCGGGGCGCGGACCCACTCGTGGCGCTACCGCGATGAGGGCATCCAGGTCGATCTCAGCACCAACCACGCGCGCAGGAAGCCCGTACGCCTTGAGGACCCGCGGATGAATTTCCCCGGCGTGGCCGATGACTGCGCCGTTGAGGACGAACGCAGCGCATCGTCCCGGGTGCCACGGCATCTGCTGTGCCTGCTCGACCGCCAGGTCCACGTGCAGGGTGTCTGCGATGTGCTGGACGATCGCGACAGCGTCGCTCCAGTTCGCTGCTCGACCGGTGCCGGTCCAGCCGCCTCGCTCGCGCGCGCCCGACATCAAGAACGCGACGTGCTGAGGTTGGTCCGGCAGCGCGTCGTACAGGGCCGAAAGCTGCTTCTCAGACGGGCGGGCGTCGACGCCGTAGATCGGCGCCTTGCCGGCGCCGCGCGGGATGAACACCCGGCCGGTCTCGACGATGCTGACATCGGTATGGCCGCGGCCGATGTTGAGTACCAGCGCCTTGAACAGACCTGTCAGAAGCGTTGTCGTCATCCCGGGCTCTTCGGCCGACAGTGGGTTGGCGAGCAGCACCTGGTTGCGGCGCACGTCGTCGGCTGCGAGTCCGAGCTTGTCCCAGTCGGCTGGGCCGGCGAACGGGAACGTCTTGACCTCGATCAGTCCTTCGCCGGCAAGAATCATGCCGACACGTCGGCGGATGACCTGCGCGGTGGTGAGTCCGCGACCGGCGGGAGCCTCTGGCAGCACTGAGGGGACCTTGTCGTAGCCGACAACGCGCAGGACCTCCTCGACCAGGTCGTAGGGGTCATTGATGTCGAAGCGCCAGCTCGGCGGCGTTGCGGTGACCGTGACATGGTCGAGCGCAACATCAATCGCGTTGCCCTCGAGAGCAGACACGACCGTTGCGGGGTCGATGTCGACACCTGACACACGTGCGGGCAGCTCGACGCTCATCGTGACGGCTTTGCGCTTGGGCGCTGTGCCGACAACCGTCAGGCCGCTGTCGATGGTTCCGCCGCCGTGCTCAACCAGCAGCTCGGCTACGCGTTGGGTCGCGCGTGCGGGCAGCTCGGGGTCGACGCCCCGCTCGTAGCGCTTGGATGCTTCGGACGGGAGCTTGTGACGACGCACCGTACGAGCGGTGGTCACTTGGTTCCAGTGCGCTGCCTCGACGAGAACTTCGGTCGACGTCTCGGAGAGCTCGGTGTCCTCGCCGCCCATCACGCCGGCCAGACCGATGGCACCGCGGTCGTCGCAGACCACGGTGTCCTCGACCGACAGGGTCCGCGCAACTCCGTCAAGGGTGGTGAGCTTCTCGCCCTCCTTGGCGGTGCGCACGACGATGTCGCCCTGGAGCTTGGCGAGGTCGTAGCCATGAATCGGGTGGCCAAGCTCGATCATCACGTAGTTGGTGATGTCGACGGCGAGCGAGATTGAGCGCATACCGGCCTGCTCGATGCGCTGAGCCATCCAACGCGGCGTCGGGCGGGTGGGGTCGAATCCCTTGACGATGCGGGCGGCAAACACCGGGCAGCGTTCGGAGTCCTCGACCTTCACCGGGTAGCCCTCGCCTGTGGACGGCACCTCGATATCGGCGGGATCGGTGAAATCGAGACCGTAGGCGAGCGCCGTGTCGCGAGCGACTCCGCGCATCGAGAGCGCGTAGGCGCGATCGGGGTTGACCTCGAGGTCGAGCACTTCTGCGCCGAGACCGAGCAGCTCAATCGCATCGTCGCCGACCTCAGCGGTGCCCGGCTCGACGACGATGATGCCGCTGGCGTCA
>JAKFCR010000273.1:0-12625 GCA_036676545.1 Aeromicrobium sp.
TCACCAAGCACGCGCACCGAGGGGGTACCCACCGCTGAATCCTATCGCCGTCGCCGGTGCCAATCCGGCTGCAAGGACGCTGCAATGGCCTGGGTCGATGCTCAAATGGCGGCGAAAACGTCGCGCGACAAGGAATGGAGTCGAGGCATGGGTACAACCACAATGGCTGAGCAGAAGAACTTCGCGAGTCCAGACGAAACCCGCACCTTTGAAAACGGGGTGGTGGACCTGGTGTCGATCGGAGGAAGCGAGATCGGCCGCCTGACCCTGCAACCGGGGTGGCGCTGGTCAGAGCACGTGAAGCAGATCGCCGGAACCGACCTTTGCGAGGCTCCTCATTTTCAGTTTCATGTGCAAGGCACGCTGCGGATCCAGATGGCCGACGGGTCAGAGTTCGATGCGACGGCCGGCGACGTCACAGCCATCCCGCACGGTCACGACGCATGGGTCATCGGGGACGAGCCAGTGATCGTCGTCGATTGGTGGGGGGCATCCAACTACGCCAAGGAGTGAGGGTGCGTTCGCGCGAATGACCCGCTCTCGCGGCCGTTCAAGCCGGGTACAACCACTGGGCGGACGGGTCCGCGCGGACCCCGAGGAAGCGGCACCTAGGCTCGCATCATGGCAACGGTGATCCTGGTGCGGCACGGACGTACGACCGCGAACGCCAGCGGGCTGCTCGCGGGCCGTACGCCGGGCATCCAGCTGGATGACGTCGGCCACGAGCAGGTCGTAGGCACTGGCGCGCGGCTGGGCGAGGTACCGCTAGTCGGAGTTGTCTCCAGCCCGCTGGAGCGGTGTCGGCAGACAGCCAAAGCGATCGTCGACCAGCAACCCAACAAGCCGAAGGTCGTGACCGAAAAGGGCATAACCGAGTGCGACTACGGCGACTGGCAGGGCCGATCCCTCAGCGACCTCGCAAAGGAAGACCTGTGGTCAATAGTCCAGAACCATCCGTCAGCAGCAGCTTTCCCGGGTGGTGAGTCGATGCCGTCGATGCAGGCGCGAGCCGTGGCGGCAATCCGGCGCCACGATGCAGCCATCGAAGCCGAGCACGGCGCTGGCGCTGTATGGGCTGCGGTGAGTCACGGCGACATCATCAAGGCGATCCTCGCCGACGCACTCGGTATGCATCTCGACCTCTTCCAACGCATCAACGTCGATCCAGCGTCTGTGTCGATCGTTCGCTACACGTCGGCGCGACCGTACGTGGTCGCCAGCAACACCCACGCCGGAGACCTCTCGTGGATGCGCGTGAAGCCTGCATCAGAGGACGCTCCCGTGGGCGGCGGCGCGGGTCACGCGGCGGACGTTGCCAGCGACTCCTAGGCTGGTCGCATGGCTCCCATCGTCCACGGATTCGACTGGCCCGATCGACTGGTCATCGGCACCGTTGGCCAACCCGGCGAGCGTACGTTCTATATCCAGGCTCGGGCGGGCAAGCAGCTCGTCAGCGTCTCGATGGAGAAACAACAGTCGGCCGCGCTCGCGGAGCGCATCGAGGAAGTCCTCGACGAGCTGATGGCCGAGGACGGCAACCCGTTCAGCGTGCCTGCACTGACACCCGAGGGCCTGGTCGACAACGACCCGCTGGAGCAGCCCATCGAGGAGCAGTTCCGCGCGGGCGCCATGGGCCTGGGCTGGGACCCGACCACGGCACAACTCGTCATCGAGGCATTCCCGATCATCGAGGTCGACGCCGAAGAGCTCGAAGTTCTCGACATGGAAGAGGTCGAGCCCGAAGAAGTCCTCGTCATACGCATTCCAGTCGGCACGGCGCGCGCCTTCGCCAAGCGCACGCGCGAAGTCGTCGGCGCCGGCCGACCACTCTGCCCGCTGTGCAGCCTGCCGATGGATTCCGACGACCACATCTGCGAGCTGCCCGAAGGGTTTCGGTGACTGACCTTCTCGCCGACGAACTGGTCCTCACGAGCCGGATCATGCCGGCGTCGAATGCGACGTTCGTCGGGCACATCGGAGACGTGACGGTCGTCTACAAACCAGTTGCCGGCGAGCGGCCCCTGTGGGACTTCCCCGATGGCAACCTCGCCCGACGCGAGACCGCTGCGTACGTCGTCTCGGAGGCATTCGGCTGGAACATCGTGCCCAGTACGTGGCTCCGTGAAGGGCCGTTGGGCGAGGGCATGGTCCAGCTCTGGCAGGACGTCGATCCCAGCCAGAACGCCGTCGACCTCGTACCTGCGGATGCGATGCTTGAGGGCTGGCACCACGTACTGGACGGCCTCGACGCTCGCGATCAGCCCGTGTCTCTGATTCACGAGGACTCCGCCGCACTGCGTCGGATGGCGGTCTTCGACATCGTCGTCAACAATGCGGACCGCAAGGGTGGTCATGTCCTGGAGATGGTCGATGGACACCGGTTCGGCATCGACCACGGGCTCACGTTCCACGCCGAGCACAAGCTCCGAACCGTCCTGTGGGGCTGGATCGACGGCGAGCTCGACGCCGACGAGCTCGCGGGCGTGCAGCGCGTACGCACGGCTCTCGACAGCGACCTCGGCACTGCGCTGGCCGATCTGCTGACGGGCCAGGAGCTGTCGGCGCTCAAAGCACGTTGTGACCGACTGATCAAGAACGGCTCGTTCCCCGCGCCGTCGGGAGACATGCCCGCGGTGCCCTGGCCCCCGTTCTGACTATCAGCCTCGCTGCTTCGCGAAGTCGATGATCCAGTGCAGGGCCGCCATGTCATCGACCGCGCCTGCACTGAGCACCTTCGCGGGATCGCCTCCCAGGAGCAGTCGCTTTACCGGCACCTCGAGCTTCTTGCCCGTACGCGTGTGCGGCAGCGCCGGCGCAATGATGATCTCGTCGGGCACGTGGCGCGGTGACGTCTGCTCACGGATGCGCGCCTTGATCCGGTCGGGCAGTCCCTCGACATCGCTGCCTTCTGCCGCCACCACGAACATCGGCATCCAATAGCCGCCATCAGGCTGCTCCACTCCTACGACGAGCGAATCCAGGACATCCGGAAGAGACTCGGCGGCAGCGTAGATCTCGGCGCTGCCGAGCCTGACGCCCTGCCGGTTCAGGGTCGAGTCGGAGCGGCCGTGGATGACGACCGTCCCACGCTCGGTGACGGTGATCGAGTCGCCGTGACGCCAGACGCCCGGGAACGTCTCGAAGTAGGCACCTTCGTACGCGCTGCGATCAGGGTCGTTCCAGAACGACACAGGCATCGATGGCATCGGCCGGGTGATCACCATTTCCCCGGCAATGCCGGGCTCGACCTGCTTGCCGTCGTCATCCCAGACCTCGAGCGAGACACCGAGCGCAATCGCGCTGATCTCGCCGTCGTACACGGGCGTGGTTGGGGCACTGGCGACAAAGATCCCGACGATGTCGGTGCCGCCGCTCAGCGACGCCACCTGGATGTCCGGGCTGATGTGCTCGCGGATCCAGCGGTTGCCCGACGGCGGGAGTACGGATCCGGTGATGCCGACGATCCTGATCCTCGAGAGGTCAACCTCCTTGCCCGGCTCGACGCCCTCCCGTTCACACAGCTGCAGGTAACCCGGGCTCGTACCGAAGGCAGTGACGTTCAGCTCGGCGGCGACGCGCCATAGGGCGTCGGAGGTAGGGACGGCTGGGCTGCCGTCGTACAGCACGATGGTCGAGCCCATGAGGAGCCCGCCGACCTGCGCGTTCCACATCATCCAGTTGGGCGAGGTGAACCAGAAGAACACGTCGTCTTCGCGAAGGCCGACGTGTAGACCGGCCAGCACGAGCTGCTCAAGCAGTGCGCCGCCGTGGCCGTGGACGATTCCCTTGGGCTTGCCCGTCGTACCTGAACTGAACAGCACCCACAGCGGGTGATCGAAGGCCACCGGCACGGGCTCTAGCGACCGTGGTCCCGAGATCAGGTCCACCCACGTCGACGCGCCAGGCATCGCAGGTTCAAGTCCTGCCGCTGCCACGGTTACGACGTGGCTGACGGTCGGCAGCAAGGCTCGCAGCGCAGCGGCCTCGTCACGGCGGTCAACGACCTGCCCCTTGAACGTATGCCCGGTGCCCACGATGAACACGGTCGGCTCGAGCTGGGCCAGGCGATCGGCGGCTGCCGGTGCGGCATAGTCCATCGCCGTCTGCGCCCAGGTCGCACCTACGGATGCGGTGGCCAGGAAAGCCACGACCCCCTCGATGCTGCTGGGAAGGTAGGCCACCACGCGATGCCCCGGACCGACGCCAAGGTCCGCAAGACCGGCTGCCGCCACGCCCACTTGGCGACGCAGCTCTCGGAAGGTGATCGACTCTCGCGTTCCGTCGTCACGCACCAGAACGACCGCGGTTGCCTCGTCCTCACGGCGGAGGAAGTGTTCGGCAATGTTGAGCGTGGATCCGGGGAACCACTCGGCGCCGGGCATCGTCTCGTCCCCGAGCGCGACCGCGGGCGACCTGCCGAACCTGACTTCGAAGAACGACGCAACGGCTCCCCAGAACTCGCCCGGATTCGCCGCCGACCACGCCTGAAGCTCACCGAAGTCGGTCGGGTCAGCGAAGGACGCCTTGCCCTCGGCCTCGAGCCACCGGGCCAGCTCCACGACGCGCGCGCTCTCGATGACGGCACTCGACGGAACCCATGACGGAGCAACGGAGGAAGACTGGGGCGCCATGTCTCACACAATCGCATATCGGCCGTGCCGCGAGTCCGGAGCATGGCTTGACACTTCATGTATTTTGTAACACTGTTCTGACATGACGGAGACTGTGTCCCAAGCCGCTGCGTACGTTGCGCGCTCCGAGGCGACGTGGCGAGACCCATGGCCAATGTATGCAGCGCTGCGCGACCACGACCCGGTCCACCACGTCGTGCCCGAGCGCGCACCCGACAACGACTACTGGGTGCTGACCCGGCACGCTCAGGTGCACGAAGCAGCACGCGACTTCACGACGTTCTCCTCGGCCAACGGCCTCACAATCGAGTACGACGAGCTTGAGAAGACCGGGATGGCAGACAACCCGCCCATGGTCATGCAGGACCCGCCGACGCACACCGAGTTCCGCCGACTGGTCTCGCGCGGGTTCACGCCTCGACAGGTCGAGGCGGTCGAACCGGCCGTACGAGAGTTCGTACGCGAGCGACTGCAGCGACTCGCCGATGCCGGCGAAGGCGACATCGTCGAGGAGCTCTTCAAACCGCTGCCGAGCATGGTAGTCGCGCACTACCTCGGCGTACCGGAGGAGGATCGCGGCCAGTTCGACGTCTGGACCGAAGCGATCTTCGAGGCTTCGGCAGGTCAGGGATTTGCCGCAGGTGGGGAGGCGATTGCCGACCTGATGGTCTACTTCACCGAGCTGATCGCGCGTCGTCGCGTCGACCCTGAAGACGACACAATCTCTCACCTCGTATCCAGCGGAATGGGTGTCGAGGGAGACGATGCCGGCCTGCTGTCAATCCTCGGCTTCGCGTTCACGATGGTCGCCGGCGGCAACGACACCACCACCGGAATGCTCGGAGGTGCCGTACAGCTGCTCACCCAGCACCCCGACCAACGCGCGATCCTTCTCGAGGACCTCAGCCGGGTGCCCGACAGTGTCGACGAGTTCCTTCGCCTGACATCACCCGTCCAGGCGCTCGCGCGCACGACAACCACGGACGTCGAGCTGGACGACAAGGTCATCCCTGCGGGACGCAAGGTGCTGCTGCTGTACGGCGCCGCGAACCGCGACGAGCGCATGTACGGTCCCGACGCCGGGATGCTGAACGTACTGCGCCGCCCGCAACAGATCATGACGTTCTCGCACGGCGCCCATCACTGTCTCGGCGCGGCGGCAGCTCGTATGCAGGCACGAGTCGCCCTCGAGGAGCTCCTCGCGTTCTGCCCCACCTTCGAGGTCGATATCGACGCCGTCACCTACGCGCCCGGCAGCTACGTACGGCGACCGACCTCCGTGCCGTTCCGGAGCGCCTCATGACCTGGCTGCGCGAGGAGCACTCAGCCCTTGCAGCACAGAACATCCTCGATGCCGCGACAGGGTTGTTCGTAGAACGTGGCGTGAACGCAGTCGGCATGGCCGACGTCGCCAAGGCCGCCGGATGTTCGAGGCAGACGCTCTACCGCTACTTCGACAGTCGCCAGGATCTGCACCTGGCGTTCGCCCAGCGCGAGGCCGTACGCCTCATCGAGCTGGTCTCGAACGAGGTCAAGTCGATCGATGATCCCGCCGATCGGTTGGTGGCGATGATCGTCGCGTTGCTTCGCGAAGTCCGGACAACCGACTATCTGTCGGCGTGGTTCCGCAGCGGCGAGCCTGCCCTGGCGGCTGAAATCGCCAACTCCTCCCCCATGATCGAGTCATTGGCGCTGACGTTCTTCGCATCTGACAACCCCAGCGATCACACGGTCCAGCTGACGCGTTGGTGCATTCGAGTGACGCTGTCGCTGCTCATCACACCGGGCGCCGACGATACTGATGAGCGGCACCTGCTCGAGCAGTTCATCGCCCCACTCGTGAAGACCGGAGTCAACGTATGACTGCTACAGACGCAGAGCGCATCGCGATCGCCGATTCATATCTTCAAGCCCTGCTATCGCGAAACGGCGCCTCAGTCTCGTTCCACCCGAAAGCGGTGCGCAAGGAAGCCGGTATGCGGACGGGCTTCTCCGGATCCCACCTGACGCGAAGCCTGACGTCAGGACCGCAGTACAAGCTGGTCAAGGGCATCCGCCAGAAGAACTGGTCCGTGGACGGAGACAACGTCCTGGTCGACTTCCTCCTCGACGCACGCGGCATTCCCAAGCCGCTGCACGTCTACGAGACGTTCCACATCCCGGCCGACGATCCGCGCATCAGAAGGATCGATGTGAGGTTCAGGCGCCCGCGCTAGAACGCGTTGGGACCAAATCGGAAGATCGCGACGATCGCCGCAACGACCGCAACCACTGCGTTGAACGTGGCTTCGGACCACTCCGCCTTGCGGAAATGGAAGATCGCTGCCAGCAACATCAGCAGCCCGAGTCCCGCGGCGGCCAGCGGCGACAGCCACACAGCCTTGTCGACGAGCGCCGGAACGACGACGCCGACCGCACCGACCAGCTCGGCAACGCCCACTAAGCGAACGACGGGCGTCGAGAAGCTCTTGACCCAGGGCATGAACGACTCGAGCTTGGAACGCGGCTGGGTCAGCTTCAGCGTTCCGGCGGTCAGGAACATCGCAGCGAGGAAGCCCTGCAGGACCCACAAGAAGGTGTTCATGCCGAGGGCTCCAACACCGTGCAGCGTGTGCCGCTGTAGATCGTCGGCATGCACTGGTTGCAGTGGATGCACACACCCTTGGTCGTCTCGCCAGCCTGCATACGGTTGACCAGATCAGGCTCGCGCAGGAGTGCACGACCCATCGCGACGAACTCGAAGCCCTCCGTCATCGCCCGATCCATCGTCGCCTTGTCATTGATTCCGCCGAGCATGATCAGAGGCATCGAGAGACCCTCGCGGAACACGAGCGCCTTCTCGCGCAGGTAGGCCTCCTCGAACGGGTAGGACTTGAAGAAGCGCTTGCCCACAGGCGTCCTCAGCCCGACCCGTACGAGCGCCGGCATGTTGGCAGCGAACTCCTTGAGCGGGACGTCACCGCGGAAGAGGTACATCGGGTTGAGCAGCGAGCTGCCGGCGCTGAGCTCGAGCGCGTCGAGGTGACCGTCGGCTTCCAGCATCTGCGCAAACTCAAGCGTCTCGGGCATCGAGAACCCGCCGGGTGATCCTTCGGTCATACCGATCTTGGCGGTGACGGCGGCGGCATCTCCGACTTCCTCACGCACGACGCGGGCAACGTCTCGCGCGAACTTCGCCCGGTTCTCCAGGGAGCCGCCCCAGCCGTCCTTGCGTCGGTTCTGCCCTTTCGCGAGGAACGAGCTCAGCAGGTAGCCGTGCGCCATGTGGATCTCGAGCACGTCGAAGCCAGCGTCGACCATGATTCGCGCGGTGCGTACGTAGTCCTTCGTCACCCGGGCGATGTCGGCCGCGGTCGCCGACTTGATCATCTGCATGCTGAGCGGCGAGGGCATCCTCGATGCGGCCAGGGCGTGTACGCCATTCGACCGGCCGTTGGCGACTGGTCCCGCGTGGCCAAGCTGGCCTGCGATCTTGGCGCCGGTCTCGTGGATTGCATCCGTGAGCCGCTGCAGACCGGGGGCCGACTTCTCGTTGACGACGATGACTTCCTTCTGCGTACGACCCTCGGGCGCGATGGCGAGGTAGGCGACAGTCGTCAGGCCAACGCCTCCGCGCGCCGGAGCCAGGTGGTAGTCGATCAGCTCATCCGTGACGAGGCTGTCAGGTGTTCGCCCCTCGAAGGTCGCGGCTTTCACCGTACGGTTGCGCAGCTGGATCGGGCCCAGAGTTGCCGGTTCGAAGACGTTGTTGACCACGGCGTGAGCCTAGCGGTCAGCCATGTGTCACCGAGGCCGATTTCGAGTCGGTTCGACACTGATGATGAGCGGTTCGGGTTACATTCAGGCATGAGCCTGTGGGGCCGGATGTTCGCGGCCATGTATGACCGGTCGATGGCTGGGGCCGAGAAGGCCGTCCTACGCGGACGTCGCGAAGGACTGCTGAGGGACGTGACAGGTTCGGTGTTGGAGCTCGGCGGAGGGACCGGCGCGAATCTCGCGTTCTACGGCCCGAACGTCTCGAAGCTGGTGGTCACCGAGCCCGAGGAGCCGATGGCTCGCAGGCTCGAGCAGAAGCTGGAGGACTTCTCGTTGCCGGCAACGGTTCTGCGCGTGCCAGCCGAGGACCTTCCGTTCGAAGCCAACAGCTTTGACTTCGTTGTCTCGACGCTCGTGCTGTGCACCGTCGACGATCCCGCCAAAGCACTGGCGGAAGCCCACCGGGTGCTCAAGCCTGGAGGCAAGCTCGTCTTTCTCGAGCACGTCCGCTCGGACGATCCCAAGCTGGCTCGCTGGCAGGACCGCTTCCACGGCGTCTGGCGACGGGCCGCGTACGGCTGTCGCTGCAACCGTCCGACCGAGGACAACATCGAGGCCGCCGGATTCTCCGTCGTGGATCTCGAACACGACAGCTTGCTCAAGGCGCCGCCGATCGTCCGGCCACTGATCGCCGGTGCGGCAGAGCGCACCTGATTTACGCGCGCTTCGCCTTGGGCTTCTTGGGTGGCTTCGGCGCTTCCGACAGGGCGAACACCACTGCCTCGGTCACCCACGTCTCAACGACCTCGTCCTGGCAATCCTCGTTGGGAACCAGCACCATGCCGCGCATGGGCCGCCCAGCCATATCCATTTCGTGCGCACCCTTGGCAATTGCCGCCGCATGCCCGTCCTTGCCGACCCGGACCATGAGCCCGTCGTTCATCATCCCGCAGGCCATGTGCGTGTTGACCATGAAGGCAAGCCCGCCGAACATCTTCTTCTCCTCGTACGGCGCCAGCTCGCCCACCTTGTCACGGACTCGTGACGCAATCTCCTCGTCGTATGCCATTCACCGATCTTGGAGCGGAGACACGACGATGTCCATCGTCAGTCGATGGTGCGCAGTGCGGGGGCAACCCAGCGTCGAAGGTACGCGCGCAGCTCCCGGCCCGTACGCGCTGGATCACCGGGATCCAGGAAGAACGACTGCAACATCCGCAGCAGGTGCTCAACCAGCTCGAGCTGCTCATCCTCGGCCAGACCGATGGCAGACCAGTCGATACCGAAGTCGCTCAGGATCTTGACTCCGAGCTCGATCGACGATGGTGCCGTCAACCCGGAGATCGTGTTGCGAATTTGGCCGGGTGCAACCAGCCGGTTGAGCACGGGATCATCCCGAAGATGCTCGTACACGTACGCAACGACCTCGACGATGGCCTCCGCAGGATCCCCGGAGCCCTTCAGGTGGTTGACCATGTGCTCGACGAGGTTGTCCTGGAGGTCTCCGACGGCGTACAACGACGCAGCATTGAGCAGGTCGTTGGTCGTCGGGAAGTAGCGATAGACCGTTTGGCGAGTGACGCCCAGCAGGTCAGCGATCTCGGACGTGTTTGTCGTCCCGCCTTCGGCCATGCGAGCACACGTGGCAATCAGGATGCGGGTGCGCGCCTCTTCGGCATCGCACGGCGGTTGACCGCCCCAGCCATGTGACCTCATCCGCCCTCATTTCGTGTCATCGCTTGACGACCATACACTTTCGTGTTTGTGTTCATCCAGTCTTAAAAATATGTATGCCCAGTCACACTGGCCAACAAGGGAGCACCATGACCATCGACATCCTGCCTGCAGGCTTCGATTTCACCGACCCGGACCTCAATCTCGAGCGCGTGCCGCACGAGGAGTTCACCCTCCTTCGCAAGACGGCACCCATCCACTGGGTCGAGCAGACCGACAACGCGCGAGCGGGAATGCATACCGATGCCGGAACTGGCTACTGGGCCGTGACCAAGCACGCCGACATCGCCGAGGTCTCCAAGAACAGCAAGGTCTTCTCGAGCCGTGAGAACGGCGTGATCATCCGCCTCCCTGAGACGGCAACCCGCGAATCCCTCGAGATGACCCAGGTCGTGATCATCAACCAGGACGCGCCCGACCACACTGCGCTGCGCGCCATCATCAGCCGCGGCTTCACTCCCCGTGCGATCGGCGCTCTGGACGAGGTGCTCGAGGAGCGTGCTCGCCGTATCGTGACCGAGGCCGTAGCCGCCGGATCAGGCAACTTCGTCGACCAGGTCGCCTCGCAGTTCCCGCTCGAGGTCATCGGGGACATGCTCGGCATCCCCGCCGAGGACCGCCAAAAGATCTTCGACTGGACCAACCAGATGACCGGCGCAGAAGACGCCGAGCTCGCCCGCGAGGACAACGACCCGGAGGCCGCAGCTGCCGAAGTGCTGATGTACTCGATGGGCCTGGCTGCCGACCGCAAGGCCAACCCGCGCGACGACATTGTCACCAAGCTGGTGCAGTCCGGCGAGGACGGCGGCCGCGGCCTCACCGATGACGAGTTCGGCTTCTTCGTCATCGCCCTTGCCGTCGCCGGCAACGAGACGACCCGCAACGCGACGACACACGGTATGAAGGCGTTCTTCGACAACCCCGACCAGTGGGACCTGTGGGTACGCGAGCGTCCCGCCACGATGATCGACGAGGTCATTCGCTGGGCCACCCCCGTGACGTCGTTCCAGCGCACGGCACTCGAAGACATTGAGCTCGGCGGCGTACAGATCAAGGCCGGCCAGCGCGTCGCACTGTTCTACGCCAGCGCCAACCACGACGAAGACGTATTCGACGATGCGTTCACGTTCGACATCAGCCGCGAGAACAACCCGCACCTCGCCTTCGGCGGTCACGGCGCTCACTACTGCATCGGCGCCAACCTGGCTCGGTCCGAGATCAAGCTGATCTTTGATGCGCTGGCTGACATCGCTCCGAACATTCGCCAGACCGGCGAGCTGTCCCGCCTGCGGTCGGGCTGGCTCAACGGAATCAAAACGCTCCCGGTCGAGTACAACGGCTGACACTATGTAAGGGCAGACGCAGCTCGGGCTCGCCTGAATTCACACCTTCCCGATGTCGGAGGCCCGAGCATGGTCAAGCACAAGGATTCCGTGAAGTACGACGCCGAGCCGCTCGGCGTAGTCACGCTCCCCAAGGGATGGTCCGCGAAACGCAACTCTGACGGCGCCTACAAGGTCAGCGGGCTGTGCCCCACCTGCCTCGGACCCGCTTATGGTCCGGAGTTGCCTCAATTCGATCCCGACGAGTCACTGTTGCCAGACCTGCCTCCACTCTCCGACGCCCGCGAGATCCTGGCTACCTGCCATTGCGGTAGGAAGCATGGCAAGGACGGCGCAACGTCCTGTGGCCGGACCTGGCTCGTCGAGATCTCGACAGACTCCGATCGATGAGCCCCGCAGCCGTTGGTGGCGATGCGAAGGTGAGCCGGAAGACGGTCAAGCATGATCCTGCCGACGTCGCGGCTCTAGCGCTGCTCCAGAACTACCTGGCGGACGCTCTGCCTCGCATTCAGAAGCGCGCCGAGAAATGGATCGCGGGTCTGGTCGCGATGACCGGCGTACTGACGACCGCCGTCGTCATCAAGGGTCCCGACTCATTCGGCGACCTGACCGGGTCTCGCAAGATATTCGGTCAGCCGGTGTCCTCTCAAGATGCCGTGATCTACCTCATCCTCGCAGGCGGCATCGCCGTCGCCTTGGGTATCTACTGGTCGTACAGCGCTGCATACGGCGACCCACGCGAGGACGATGCTCTCTTGGCGCGAGCCAAGGACCAAGACGTCGACGGTGCATGGGACGCGTGGACCACAGCCGCCTCGCAGGCTGTGACCGAGGCCAGCGAATCGCTGGTGAACGCGACCCGGGCGACCGTCATCGGAATCATCTGCCTCGCTCTTGCCATTCTGATCACGTGGACCAGTCCGACCAACGCGGCGGCCGAGAGCTTCACCTGCTTCAAATCCGGCACGGAGACGATCAAGATCGAGGGCTCTGCGCCGACCGTCAGCGACGGGGAGCTGACAATCGTCCCCTGCCCCAGCTGACCGACCCCGAGGGGCCCTCAGGGTCCGGGTGGGGGTGAGTTCGGCGTCGACCCCGATGTGGTGACATGCCCGCAGCCGTGAGGCTACGAAGCATGATCACCATAGATTCCCTCACGAA
>JAKFCR010000274.1:0-15720 GCA_036676545.1 Aeromicrobium sp.
CAGGGACTCGGCAAGCAGGTCCATCAGGTAGAGGACCTCGACGTCGTGGTCGCGCAGTGCCTGGGCGAACGCGTCGTGCTCCTCTTGTGCGCGGCCCACCCACGGGACGCCGTCGAACAGCAGCGAGTCGTTGTTGCGCGGGGTCAGCCGGGCAAGCTCGGGTCCGGGGCGGTGCAACATGACCGTACGCAGCCGCCCGACTTCACTGTCTGCACCCAACGCCATTCCAACACCCTAGTGAACGCGAGTGGCTGGGCACGAATGGCTACTGAGCAACCGAAGTCAGGCATTTCGCTGCGCACACGCGCAATTGCGCCTAGCGTCGAGCAAGGCGTCTTGACGCCGCATTCTCGAGGAGACTCCCATGTCCGCACTCCCTGCCCGCTCTCGTCTGCGTGCACTCGCTCTTGTCGTCGCTATCGCTGCCATGGCACCGGCCCTCGTCGCGTCGCCTGCGGAAGCCATCTTCCGGACGATCACCAACACGTCGCCGCCGACAATCAACGCGGGTGCCGGAGGTGTTCCTGAGGTCGGCAGCACTGTCACCGCCTCTCCGGGAACATGGGATCCCTCCTCGGGAGTCTCGTTCTCCTACCAGTGGCTCGCCGACGGATCAGACATCGCCAGCGCCACCTCGGCAACCCTGCCGGTGACGTCGGCCCTTCTGGGCAAGAAGCTCTCGGTCCGCGTGACCGGATCGGCGTTCCTCGACACACCAGGAACTGCCACAAGTGCGCATACCGCGGCAGTACAGAACCCGACCGTACGAAATCTGACCCTGCCCACGTTCACGGGAACGTTCAAGATCGACAACACGATCGGTGCCACAACGGGCACCTGGTCGCCTTCGGGGAGTACGTACACGCGCCAGTGGTTCGCCGACGGTGTGGCCATCGTTGGCGCCACCTTTGCGACGTACAAGCTCACTGCAGCCGAGGTCGGCAAGAAGATCTCGGTTCGCGTCACGGCCTCGAAGGCCGGATATCTCCCGGGCTCTGCCACGAGCGCGCTCAGCACCGCGGTGCTGCCAGGCGCGATCACCAACCTCGGGGCTCCCACGATCTACGGAACGCTCAAGGTCGGGAGCACTGTTGGAGTGAACCCAGGTTCGTGGTCGCCCGCTCCGGAAGTGTCGACCTATCGATGGTTCGCCAATGGCGTGTTGGTCCCAGGTGTGACGACCAAGACGTTCGTTCCAGATCAGAGCCTGTACGGCAAGACGCTCAGGGCTGAGGTCACAGCGACCAAGCCCGGGTATTCGTCGGCGGTTGCCTTGAGCGCGCCGTCGGCGCCCCTGGGGTGCACGGTCTCGGTGCCGACCGGGCTCGTGAGCGGTGGTGTGACCACCTCGAGCATCAGGGTCAACTGGACGAAGGCATTCTGCGCGGCCAGCTACATCGTCCGCTACCGCTTGGCGAACGCGACGGAATACAAGAACGTCGCGGTGGGGGACGTCTCGACCTACACGCTGAAGAGCCTTCTGCGCGGTCGGTCCTATCGCATCACCATCAAGTCGGTCGGCCCCGACGGAGTCCAGTCGGCATCCGCTCCGAGCATCTTGGTCAAGACAGCCAGCTAGAAGCGTTAGGCGTGGCGTTGGGCGTTGGACATCGCTCGGCAACATGGCAGCCGTACGCTTGATGCGTGGACTGGAACGACTACGACGCAGCCCTGTTCGACCTCGACGGTGTCATCACGCCGACGGCCGACGTACACATGCGCGCCTGGGCGCAGATGTTCGGTGAATTTCTCCTGAATCGGGGGGTCACCGAGCCGTACGTCGACGCCGACTACTTCACATACGTCGACGGCAAGCCGCGCTATGACGGCGTACGCAGCTTCCTCGAGTCGCGCGGTATCGAGCTGCCCGAGGGCAAGCCGACAGACGAGCCGGCGGCAGAGACCGTCGCGGGCCTCGGCAATCGCAAGAACGCTGTGTTCGAGCAGATCCTCGAGACCGAGGGTGTCGAGGCCTATCCGGGTTCGGTCAAGCTCGTGCAGGTGCTGGTCGATCGTGGGATCAAAGTCGCCATCGTGTCGAGCTCCCGCAACGCACCGGCGGTGCTCAGGGCCGCCGAGATGATCGACTACTTCCCCGTCATCGTCGACGGTCGCGTGGCAGCCGAGCGCTACCTCGCCGGCAAGCCCGCACCCGACACCTTCCTCGATGCTGCTCGCCAGCTCGACGTACCCAAGGAGCGCGCCGTCGTGCTTGAGGACGCACTGTCCGGCGTCGCAGCCGGCCACGCAGGCGACTTCGGGTTGGTGATCGGCGTGAACCGCGGAGTCGGTGCGGACGCGCTGCTCAAGAACGGTGCGGACATCGTCGTCGATGATCTCGAGGAGCTGCTATGAGCGAGCGCAGCGAGCTCATCAAAAGCATCGAAATCGTGCCGGCGCCTCCGTATCGTGGGTTTCAAACGGGGGTGTCGGCATGAGCCCGTCTCACGTCGCGCCGACGCAGCACGAGTTCCTGGATCGGGCACGGTTCCCGGTCGACGAGTGGCGTCTGGTCGAGCGACACATCAACCCGGCTGACCTCGGCACCACTGAGACGCTCTTCTCGGTGGGCAACGGCTACCTCGGCATGCGAGGCAACGTCGACGAGGGCCGCGACTCCTTCTCGCACGGCACGTTCATCAACGGCTTCCACGAGACCTGGCAGATCCATCACGCCGAGGAGGCGTTCGGCTTCGCCAAGGTCGGCCAGACGATCGTCAACGCACCGGACGCCAAGGTCATCCGGCTGTACGTCGACGACGAGCCACTGTTGCTACCGATCGCCGATCTCGTGGAGTACGAACGTGACCTCGACTTCCGCTCTGGCGTCATGTCACGTTCGATCCTGTGGCGTACGCCCGGTGGCAAGCGCGTCCAGATCAAGTCGCGCCGCATGGTGTCGTTCACCCAGCGTCACCTCGCGGTGCTCACGTTCGAGGTCACGATGCTCGACGACTACGCGCCGGTCGCGATCTCGTCGCAGATCCTCAACCGCCAGGACGGCGAGGACGAATATCACGTGCGGTCCATGGCGATGGGCGAGGGCGTCGACCCGCGCAAGGCCAACGAGATGCGCCACCGCGTGCTCCTGCCGGAGGGCAACTCGGGCAACCTCGCCGACGGCCGCGTCACGCTTGGCTACAAGTGCGCCGAGAGCGGTATGACCCTCGCGGTCGCCGCCGATCATCGGCTCGAGACGGCCAACTCCTACACCAAGCGCATCCAGACCGACGATGACCTGGCCAAGCTGACCTACCGGATCGATGCCGAGCCAGGACAACCGATCACGCTGACCAAGCTCGTCAGCTATCACACGTCGCGGGGTGTCCCCTCGCGTGAGCTGCTCGACCGCTGCTCCCGCACCCTCGACCGGGCGCAGGAGGAAGGGCTCGAGAAGCAGTTCGCCGACCAGCGGGCGTATCTCGACGAGTTCTGGGCTCGCTCCGACATCGAAGTGGCGGGACAGCCCGACGTACAGCAGGCGCTGCGCTGGAACCTCTTCCAGATCGCCCAGGCTTCGGCACGCGCCGAGGGCACCGGCATACCGGCCAAGGGCGTGACGGGTTCGGGCTACGGCGGTCACTACTTCTGGGACACCGAGGTCTACGTCCTGCCGTTCCTCACGTACACAACGCCGCGGGCAGCGCGCAACGCGTTGCGCTTCCGCTACACGCTGCTCGACGCGGCTCGCAAGCGCGCGAAGGACCTGGCGCAGAAGGGTGCACTGTTCCCATGGCGCACGATCAACGGCGAGGAAGCCTCGGCCTATTACGCCGCCGGCACCGCGCAGTATCACATCGACGCCGACATCTCGTACGCGTTGAGCCAGTACCTCGCGGCCACCGGTGACCTCGATTTCCTGACCCGTGAAGGCATCGACATGCTCGTCGAGACGGCACGTATGTGGGTCGACCTCGGATTCTGGCGCAACGAAGAGGACGGCACGTTCCACATCCACGGGGTGACCGGTCCAGACGAATACACGACGGTGGTCAACGACAACCTGTTCACCAACGTGATGGCGCGGTTCAATCTGCGTCGCGCAGCCGAAGCCGTACGTGAGCTCGCGATCCGTGACGGCCTCGAGTACGACCAGGTCGTCTCCCGGCTTGAGCTCGACGAGTCTGAGATCGTCGCCTGGGAGCAGGCTGCCAATGACATGGCGATCCCGTTCGACGAGCACCTCGGCGTACATCCGCAGGACGAGCACTTCCTCGAGCGTGAGGTGTGGGACCTCGAGAACACGCCGCTGGAGAAGCGGCCACTCCTGCTGAACTATCACCCACTCGTGATCTATCGGTTCCAGGTGCTCAAGCAGGCTGACGTGGTGTTGGCTCTGTTCCTGCAGGGTGACGAGTTCACTGCAGAGGAGAAGCGCGCCGACTTCGAGTACTACGACCCGATCACGACCGGAGACTCGACGCTCTCGGCAGTCGTGCAGTCGATCATCGCGGCCGAGGTCGGCTATCACGATCTCGCGCTCCGCTATTTCATGTCGGCGCTGTTCGTCGACCTCGCCGATCGCCACCAGAACACGTCTGATGGCGTGCACGTCGCGTCGACGGGTGGAGTGTGGAGCTCGTTGGTCGCCGGCTTTGGCGGGTTCCGCGATCACGGTGGCGTCTTCAGCATCGACCCGCGGCTGCCCGAGACGTGGGATTCGCTGGCCTACCGCGTCACGCTGCTCGGCACCCGGGTCAAGGTGACCGTACGCGCCGACGAGCTCCAGCTCGAGGTCGAGGACGGCAAGCAGGCGACGCTGCGCGTACGTGGCGAGGATGTGACAGTCCTTCCCGGCGACCCGGTGACAGTGCCGCTCAACGGGCAGGGTCCGCGACTCAGTGGTGAGCCGCCGCCGGTTCCTGGTCGCCGTCGTTCGGACGGCACGATCATCTCGGCGATCGTCCCCGGCACCTGACAGGCTCGGCGTGACCCGCTCCGGTGCGACCATGAACCGGTGAGGACATCCGGGCACAGGGGTTCCAGCGGGCGTAGCGCGCTGTTCTACTGCATTCTCGCCGTCGCGGTGCTGCTCGTGATTCGGCCGATCGTCGCTGCAGTGGGTGCGCCCCTCCCCGTTCGCTTGCTGCTGGGTATCGCGCTCGTCATTGCTCTGTTCGCCGTGGCTGGCGTTCTCGTTGCCCGACGATTGCAAGGGGACGTAGCAGGGCCGGCCGCGTATCCGGTGCTGTTCTTCGTCGCCCTGGTGCTCGTCAGCTTCGCGGTGCTGGTCCGAGCTCAGAATCCGTCTGCGACCGGAGCGATCGTGTTCGTATGGGCCGCAATTGGTGTGGTGGTCTACGGGCTACGTGCGTCGCGCCCCTAGATAGCTCAGTCGGGCGATTTTCGGCCGTTCCTAGGCGGAAATGCCGAGAAGGTGTAAGCATCGAAGATGTGTTCACCGTGACCTGGAAGACTGCCACCGGCGAAAGCGGCGAAGTCGTGCTTGTTGGCGACGACAAGTGGACGTTCGGCCGTGCTGGTGGTGCCGAGGAGAACACGGTGACCGCCGACGATCCCGCGGTGAGTCGTACGGCATTGGTGATCCGCGACAGTGGTCCGGGCCCCGTCGTGTTTCGTGGCCAGATCGACAACGGCGCCAAGGTCGCGCTGATCAGCGTCATCGGTTCGACGACCTGGCTCGAAGAAGGCACAGCTGGCAACCTCACTGCCGAGGAGAACCGGGTCGAGTTCTCGATGGGTGACGAAGTTCTGGTCACGGTCGACGTGACGTTCGACAATCGCGGCACCGTCATCGAACGCCAGCAGGCTGCCGAATAGGTTCCGGCTACGCCCCGCAGCCACCGAGTGGGTGCGAATAGTGTGAGTCTGTGACTTTCATTGAAGGGCTCCCCAAGGCGGAGCTACACGTTCACCACGTTGGATCCGCTTCACCGAACACGGTCGCGGAGCTGGCCGCACGGTATGAGGGAAGCACCCCCGTGCCCGCCGATCCTGCGCTACTCGCCGACTACTTCACGTTCACCGACTTCGGGCACTTCATCGAGGTTTACCTCGCTGTCGTGGACCTGCTCCGCACGCCCGAGGACCTCTGGACGCTGACCTACGATGTCGCGCGCGACCTCGCGGCGCAGAACGTGCGCTACGTCGAGCTGACCTGCACGCCCTACACGTCGATCGAGGTCGGCATCTCCGCCGAGGACTACTGCGAGGCCCTCGAAGATGCGCGGCGCAAGGCCGAGGTCGACTTCGGAATTGCGATGCGCTGGATCTTCGACATCCCGGGCGAATCAGGTGTGCCTTCAGCGGACGTCACCCTCGACACCGCGCTGCGCCTCCGTCCCGACGGACTCGTCGGCTTTGGACTCGGCGGCCCCGAGATTGGTGTGCCGCGCCCTCAGTTCGCGCCGCACTTCGAGCAGGCGATTGCCGCCGGGCTGCATTCGGTCCCGCACGCGGGCGAGTCGACCGGGCCCGAGACGATCTGGGACTCGATCAACCACCTGCACGCCGAACGGATCGGCCACGGCATCGCCGCAGCTCAGGACCCGGCACTGATGGCGTACCTCGCCGAGAATGACATCACCCTCGAGATCTCGCCGACGTCGAACGTACGCACGCGCTCCGTACCCTCGCTCGCGGAGCATCCGCTGCCGACGCTGGTGGCGGCCGGCGTACCGGTGACGATCAACTCCGACGATCCACCGATGTTCGGTACGACGCTCAACGCGGAGTACGCGATCGCGGCAGACCTGCTGGGACTGGATGACGCCGGTGTCGCCGAGCTGGCGCGCGCCTCGGTGCGCGCATCCTTCGCCGATGATGCCGTGAAGCGCGATCTCCTCGCCGAGATCGACGCCTACGCCAACCAATTTCTGATTCGGTCTTGACCCATCCATAACCTTGTGGTTATCTATAACCAAGTAGTTATGGAGACGCGATGAATGACGATCAGCTTGACCTCGTGTTCGGCGCCTTGGCCGACCGGACTCGCCGCGGCATCCTGGCCCGGCTCGCTGAGACCGACGCTAACGTCGGCGACCTCACGGCGCTGTTCACGATGTCCCAGCCGGCGATCTCCAAGCACCTCAAGGTGCTCGAGCAGGCTGGGCTGATCTCGCGAAACCGGCAGGGCACGATGCGCCTGAGCCACCTCCAGGCCGAGCCGCTCAAGCACGCAACAGGTTGGCTCGTCGACTACCGCACGTACTGGAGCGAGAGCTATGACCGGCTCGACGAGCTCTTCGCATCACTCAACAACACCAACAAGGAGCAGTGACATGAACACGACAGACACCCTGAAGATCACCGCGCCGGAGGGCACCCAGAACATCGAAATGTCGCGGGAGTTCGACGCCACCCGCGAGCAGCTGCTGGCAGCCCACATGGACCCCGAGCTGTTCGCCAAGTGGGTCGGCCCCAAGGGGTACGAGATGACGATCACCCAGTTCGAGCCCCGGCATGGCGGCGCCTACGCGTTTGAGCACCGCAACCCCGAGGGCAATGACTTCGCATTCCGCGGCGTCTTCCACGGAGAGCCGACGGTCGAAGGCTTCAACCAGACGTTCGAGTTCCTCGGCGCTCCGGGCGAGATCTTCTTCGAGCAGTTCTGGTTCGAAGACCTCGGCAACGGTCGTACGCTGCTCCGCGCCAGGTCGACCGTCTCGAGCGTCGAGATCCGTGACGCCATGGCCAAGGACATGGTTTCAGGCGTCGTCGAAGGCTACGAAAAGCTCGACGAGCTGCTGGCCTCGATCTAGAACTGAGCAGGAGCGAGCGCGACCGGGACGCGTACGAGTAGGACTCCCGGCTGCACTTCGGCGGTGATCTCGAGGCCTTCGCCCACGGGATCACCGTCGAGCTGCATCGGCATCGGCTTCTCGGCGCGGATGACGACCTTGCGGCCCTTGAGCCTGCCCAGCTGCTCGTTGGTGCGGCGTCCGCGTCCGATCACCCGAACGATGATCGCGAACCAGCCGATGAACCGCTTGGGGGCAATCACCACGACGTCGAGCAGTCCGTCGTCGATCTGGGCATCAGGCAACAGCGGAATGCCGCCCTGCAGGAAGCCGACGTTGCCGACCACGACTGTGCGGGCCTTGAACTTCTTGAACTCGCCGTCGTCGACGGAGATCTGCACCTTCATCGCCGGGAAGCGTGCGGCCTTCACGCCGGAGACGAAGTACGCGAGCCAACCGACCTTTTCCTTCAGCTGGTCGTCGACGCCGTTCATGATCATGGCGTCCATGCCGAGCCCAGCCATCACCAGGAAGCAGGTGTCGGTGCCGGAGTCTGTCGTGTAGGTGCCGAGGTCGATCGCCCGGTCCTGACCACTGAAGGCGACATCGAGTGCATCGCGGGTGTTGAGTGGGATGCCGAGATTGCGGGCCAACAGGTTGCCGGTGCCATGAGGCAGGATTCCGACGGCCACTCCCGTACGAGCGACCTCCTCGCACACCGCGCGCACCGTGCCGTCGCCGCCAGCGGCGAGGATCAGATCGACCCCGGTTTCGAGGGCGGCAAGCGCCTGGCCGTAGCCGGGATCCTCGATCGTCGTCTCGAACCAGCGGGGCTCGTTCCAGCCGTCACGCCTGGCGACGGCGCGTACGCGCTCCTTGAAGTCCTCGACGTCGGCGATCTTGGACGGGTTGAGGATGACGGCCACACGCTTGCGCCCCGAGCCCGTCAGCACAGCGAGCTCGTGCGGCAGCCGCGTCGCGTCGGTGACCAGCAGTACCCAGAACCCGAGGGTGACGGCGATACCAAAGCTGAAGCCGGCGATGACATCGCTCAGGTAGTGAACGCCCAGGAAGATCCGGCTGGCGCCGACGCCCAGACCCAGCAGAACGAGTACGGCGATCATGATGCGGCGTCGCCAACCGCGGCCGGTGATGACGATCGCGATCAGGACGGCGATCGTGAAGAACATCGCCGAGCCGGCGGAGTGGCCGCTGGGGAACGAGAACCCGCCGATCTCGTGGAGTGGGTTGTCGTGGATCGGGCGCTCGCGTCGGAAGATCAGCTTGAGGAGCGCATTGCCGCCGATCGCGACGATGCCGCTGACCGCGATCCAGAGGGCGACCCGTTGCTCGCGGCGATACATCGCGTACGCCGCTCCCACCGCGAGTGCGATGCCGCACCACAGGTTGCTGAAGATGAGGGCGACCGCGTCTAGGAAGTCGACGAATCCCGGGCGGGTCTCGCTGAAGTCGTACGCGGCATTGCCGACGTTGTCATCGATCGACTGGAGCGCATCGAGGCCGGTGGAGACGAACACTGCGAGGAGAACGAAGACCACGGTCAAGCCGGCAATGACGCGCGTGAGTGCACCGGCGCGGCTGGGCTCGGCACGACGCAGGTCGAACGACACGGCTCCTCGCTTCTTCCGGGCTGATCAGAGTCGCCCCAGCGTATATGGAGCGCGAAGCCGCCTCGAAGCGGCAGATAGGCTGGAGCCGTGATCGACCCCCGAATTCTGCGAGAAGACCCTGACGCCGTACGTGCGGCTCAACGCCGCCGTGGCGAGTCCGTTGACATCGTCGACGAGCTCATCGCCGCTGACGAACAGCGCCGGTCGTCGATCGCGACGTTCGAGGCGGTGCGGGGTGAGCAGAAGAATCTCGGCAAGCTGATCCCCAAGGCACAGGGCGACGAGAAGACTGAGCTGCTGGCTCGTACCAAGGAGCTGAGCCAGCAGGTCAAGGATGCCGAGGCTGCGCAGACGCAGGCCGCCGACACGTTCGACCAGCTGATGAAGCAGCTGCCCAACCTCGCCTCGGCCGATGCGCCCGAGGGCGGCGAGGATGACTTCGTCGTGCTCGACACGGTCGGTACGCCGCGCGACTTCGCTGCGGAGGGCTTCGAGCCTCGCGACCACCTTGAGCTCGGCACGATGCTCGGCGCGATCGACACGGAGCGCGGTGCGAAGGTCAGCGGTGCACGGTTCTACTACCTGACCGGCGTCGGAGCGCAGCTCGAGCTCGCGCTGACCCAGGTGGCGATGAGCAAGGCCGCTGCCTGGGGCTTCACGCCGATGATCCCGCCCGCGCTGGTCAAGCCACGCGCGATGGAGGGCACAGGCTTCCTCGGCCAGGCCGCCGATGACGTCTATTACCTCGAGAAGGACGACCTCTACCTTGTCGGTACGTCGGAGGTGCCCCTCGCGGCCTATCACTCCGACGAGATCCTCGAGGCCGGTCAGCTGCCGAAGCGCTATGCCGCGTTCAGCCCTTGCTACCGGCGCGAGGCTGGGTCGTACGGCAAGGACACCCGCGGCATCTTCCGCGTGCACTGGTTCGACAAGGTCGAGATGTTTGTCTACACGACGCTGGACCAGGCGGCCGCCGAGCACGAGCGACTCCTCGGCTGGGAGCGAGACTGGCTAGATGCCCTCGAGCTGCCCTACCGCGTCATCGACGTCGCCTCGGGTGACCTCGGGCTCTCCGCGATTCGCAAGTTCGACTGCGAGGCGTGGATCCCGACGCAGGGCAAGTACCGCGAGGTCTCGTCGGCCTCCAACTGCACCGAGTTCCAGAGCCGCCGGCTCGACATCCGCGTACGCGGCACTGCGTCTGATGGGGCGGGGGGCACAGCTCCGGCCGCCACCCTCAACGGCACGCTCTGCGCCATGACGCGCACGATCATCGCGCTGCTCGAGAACGGTCAGCAGGCTGACGGATCCGTACGCCTGCCTGCCGTCCTACATCCGTTCCTGGGTGAGGTCCTGAGGCCGCTCGCGTGAGCTGGCGTCCGAAGCTGGTGGCGTTGGACGTCGACGGAACGCTTGTCGACGGCGCGAACATAATGACGCCCGCCGTACGCGAGTCCGTGCGCGCCATCCGCGACTCGGGCATCGAGACGGTCATCACGACGGGTCGGGCGATCCCGGGCGTGCTCAACACAGCCGCCCTGCTCGGGTTCGACGACGCCTACGCGATCGCCAGCAACGGCGCGATCGTGTTCACGTACGACCCGGTCGAGATTCTCGAACTGGTCACGTTTGACGCGAGCGAAGCCGTACGACGCGTGCTCGAGCACGTGCCCGACGCGCTGGTGGCGGTCGAAGACATCGGCGTGGGCTACCGGCTCAACAAGCCGTTCCCCTCGGGAGAGATCAACGGCAAGATGACGGTCGAACCGGTCGAGGCGCTGATCTCCGAACCGGTGACGCGCGTCGTCATACGCTCCCCCGAGCACAGCCAGAAGGAGTTCGCGACCCTCGTCGAGGACCTTGGGCTGTCTGACACCAACTACTACATCGGCTACACGGCGTGGCTCGACCTCGCGCCAGAAGGAGTCAGCAAGGCGTCGGGGCTGACCTTCTTGTGCGACCGCCTGGGTATCACCGCGGCCGACGTGCTGGCGGTCGGCGACGGCAACAATGACGTCGAGATGGTGAAATGGGCTGGCCGAGGCGTGGCCATGGGCAACGGACCCCAGTCACTGCTGGCCGTTGCCGATCACGTCACCGGCACAGTCGAAGAAGACGGTCTGGTGGCCGAGCTCCAGCGCTACCTCTGACCTAGGCGACCTGGCTCGACTCGAGTCCGTCGAAGCAGTCCAGCACGTCGTCGATCGTCGGCAGTGAAGGAACGCTGGCCAGACCTGAGGCAGCATCCTTCTTCATCTCACGGGCACGTCGCATGTGTCGCTTGATGGTCGACGTTGAGCAGTCGAGCCGTTCGGCCAGCTGACCGCAGGTGTCCTTGGGGTAGGCGTGCCGCATCGACATCACGGCATCGTGACTCAGCGGCCCGCCACCCACGCGGGCTCCACCGAAAGGGAACGCCGGCTGGGCGACCTGGATGCCGAGCTCTGCCCGCATCCGTTGCCGATCCGCCTCGCTCGTGCAGGCGACGAACCCGGACACGTCGACCTCGACGACCGCCCGGTAGAGGCAGTCGACCATCAGAGGGCAGCCAGCGCATTTGCGGTGCGCGGAGGCCCGCTTGGCCGTCAGCTGTGCCCAATCGGCCGCAGACACTTCGTGTCGTGCAGGCGGATTGTGCAGGTTCTCATCGTGGAATACCTCCGGCTCGAAAATGCACGGAGGCGTCATCGTTTCGTCGACGATGGTCATGGGCTCCCTCTTCCCAATCGACTGACGCCTACTGTTTCTCCCTCAGGCGGCGCCAGCTCACATCTGACCCTAAGTCTAGAGGTACATTCCGTTCGGGTCCTCGGAACCGCCAGTTGTAGCCGAATCGTCACCTTTGGTGTCGTTTGGACCCGGTAGTGCCAACCGCATGTTCTGGAACTGCGCCTGGGCTTGCACCTGCTGGGCATACAGGGCCGCCTGAATGCCGTGGAAGAGCCCCTCGAGCCAGCCGACCAGCTGGGCCTGAGCGATCCGGAGCTCACCTTCGGAGGGTGTCTCGTCGTTGAACGGCAGGCTCAGTCGCTCGAGCTCGTCGATCAGCTCAGGTGCGAGCCCGTCCTCGAGCTCCTTGATCGACTGCAGGTGGATGTCGCGCAGGCGTACGCGGCTGGCTTCGTCGAGCGGCGCTGCCTTGACCTCGTCGAGGAGCTGGCGAATCATCCCGCCGATCCGCATGACCTTGGCGGGTTGCTCGACCAGGTCTGAGAGGGAGGTTTCAGATGTGGTCGCCGGAACCGGCTGGCCGTCGGGACCGATGATCTCTGGCTGCTCTTCAGTCATACGTTCACCCTAGGCCGTGTCTAGTGAGCCCACGCGCCGCCCGGCCGCCGCCGCATCCCGACTACCTGCGTTCTCGGTCCTTGCGAGACAACCCTGGTATGGCTTCGGCCCTCGGCCTTGGCATCCGGGCGCGGACGACACCCGGTCCGACTGCGCGGGTCACCAGACACGACCTAGTTGAGCGTCAGAAGGACCTTGCCGGTGTGGGAGGAGTCCTCCAGCACCTGGTGCGCGGCTCGCACCTCTTCGAGCGGATAGGTCGCGTGGATGATTGGCCGTACGGTGCCATCCGCGACCAGTGGCCATACCTGCGCCACCATCGCGGAGACGATCGCGGCCTTCTCGGCCGTCGGCCGTGCGCGCAGCGACGTTGCCATCACCGCGGCACGCTTGGTCAGCAGCGCACCGATGTCGAGCTCACCCCGGAGTCCGCCCTGAAGTCCGATGATCACGAGCCGGCCCGCGGTCGACAGCACCGAGATGTTGGCGGCGAGGTACTTCGCGCCCATGATGTCGAGGATGACGTCAGCGGTGACGCCCTGCTCCTTGAGCGTCTCGACGAAGTCCTGCTCCCGGTAGTTGATGACGATGTCTGCGCCCAGCTCGCGACAGAATGCGGCCTTCTCCTCCGAGCCGACCGTCACGGCAACGCGGGCACCGAAGGCCTTGCCGAGCTGGATGGCCATGGTGCCGATTCCGCTGCCACCACCGTGGGCGAGCAGTGTCTCGCCGTTCTCGAGCTTGCCCATCATGAACACGTTCGACCAGACGGTGCAGGCGACTTCCATCAGTCCAGCAGCGTCGAGGAGCGAGACCCCACGAGGTACGACGGCAACCTGTCCAGCCGGTACGGCGACGTATTCGGCGTACCCGCCTCCGCTGAGCAGCGCGCACACCTGCGTACCGGGCGGCAGGTCGGTCACGCCTTCGCCGACTGCGGCGATGGATCCCGAGCACTCAAGCCCGAGTACAGAGGTGGCACCGGGCGGCGGGTCGTAGAGGCCGCGGCGTTGCATGAGGTCGGCGCGGTTGACTCCCGCTGCGGTGACTTCGATCAGGACCTCGCCGGGGCCTGGTTCGGGCACGGGGAGGTCGACCACCTCGAGGGCATCGACATCGCCTGGCTGGGAGACCACTACGGCACGCATGCTCGTACGCTACTCACCCGTTCGGCTGGGCAGTCAGGCTGCACCTGCCAAGATTGCTCCTATGCGTGTCGCACTGGTCCAGCTCGTCTCGACGACGGACTCTGCGACCAACCGCACTGAGATTGCAGGCCAGCTGGCTCCACTCACCGAATCGGACGCCCTCGACCTGGTGATACTGCCCGAGGGAGCGATGCACGACTTCGGCGCACCGGACCTCGACCTGGCACCCGTTGCCGAGACCCTCGATGGACCGTTCGTACAGCTGCTGACGGCCGAGGCGCAGCGACTTCAGACGACGATCATTGCCGGCATGTTCGAGCGGACCGACGGCCTGCCATTCAACACTCTCGTTGTTGTTGATGTGGATGGCCTGCGCACGACGTATCGCAAGATCCACCTGTACGACTCGTTCGGCTATCGCGAGTCCGATCGGCTTTCTGCCGGCGCGATCGAGCCTGTCATCGTCGAGATCGCGGGGCAGCCTGTCGGCTTGATGACATGCTACGACCTGCGCTTCCCTGAGCATGCTCGGGCGCTCGTCGACGCCGGCGCCGAGCTGCTCGTCATCCCGGCGGCGTGGGTTGCCGGTGAGCACAAGCTGCACCACTGGCGGACCCTGCTGGCTGCACGCGCGATTGAGAACACCGTGCACGTAGTCGCTGCCGCGCAGGGCGGCGAACGCTACACCGGGCACTCCGCAGCGATCGATCCGTGGGGCTCTATCGTTGTCGAGGCCGAGGATGCCCCAGCGATCCTGCAAGCGGTCCTCGAGGCCAACGACGTAACGCATGCGCGCGAGGTCAACCCATCGCTCGCCAACCGAAGGATCAGGTCATGAGCCCTACGCCGAAGGGTGGGCGACGCAAGCTGGACTCGTCGGTCCCCCCGGCGTACGACGTGCCGACCCGCGAGCCTCGAATCGGGTCACCGCGAACGGCCCGATTGGTCATGGTGCTGATGTTCCTCGCCTGGGTCGTCGGCACTGTCGGGGCTGGCACGGCAGTGGTTGCCGTCGACAGCCCGACGTGGGTCGAGCGGCCATCTGCGGCGCTGCTGATGATCGTCTTCACAGTCGGGCTCACGCACCGAGGTGGCGGGTTCATGCGCATCTGGCTGCCCCTCGCGACGCTGCTCGGGTTGGTGACCGTGGTCGTCGAGACCAACATGCTGCTCGCGGCTTCGGCCGCAGTCACGGCCGTCCTTGCGGCGGTGTGGGCGGTTCTGGTCACGCGTCCGGCTCGGACGGTGATCGCGGCAACGCGCGAATACATCGTCACCCTCATGGTCGCGCTCAGCGGAACGCTCGCCGTCGCGGCGTGGAATGCGCCGGTCAACTACCAACGTTTCAACCTCGCGGTGCTGATCGTCGCGCTGGGTCTTGCCATCACGCTGGTGTGGAACCTCGGCGCCGGTCTGCACGGTCTGGGTCGACAGCAATTCCTCATCCTGGCTGGCATCGCCGCAGTCGTGGTGCTGGTGCTCGTCTACAGCAGCTTCGTCCGGAGCAACGGCTCACAAGCGCTGGTGCGGGCGATCGATGAAGCCGTGATCTGGATGCGCACGCATATTGACGGCGTGCCCAGGCCGGTCGAGGTGTTCGTGGGGTTCCCGGCGCTGATCGTGGGCGTCTCGCTGCGGTCCAGACGCCGCGAGGGTTGGTGGGTGCAGGTGTTCGCGGTCATTGGCACAGGAGTGTTGGCGACATCTTTGGTCACGCCCGGAGCGTTCCCCACGTACATCGGCTATTCGACGCTGTACTCAGCGATTCTCGGCCTGATCGTGGGTCTCGTGATCCGCTATTTCGTGATGAAGGAACGGTCGGCACGAGCGGCCAGAGCGATCGAGGACATCGTACGAGTGGAGCCACCTCGCTTCGCTCCACTCAAGTAGTGCGACAATTTATCCCGGCGCAGCACCTTGGTGCTGCCACCCAGGAGGGGTGCCGGAGCGGCC